>NZ_JBHXQY010000038.1:0-55271 GCF_042716955.1 Nocardiopsis sp. NPDC058631
GGGGGGTCGCGCCGCGGGGCGGGGGGCCGCCGGGGGGGCGCCGGCCCCCGCCGACGGTGAGGGGCCGGTCAGGCCGGTCCCGTCAGGCCCTCGGCCCGCGGGTGGCTCGCGTGCCCCCTCTCCAGGTGCTCCATCGCCAGGGCGAAGTGCTCACCCATGACGGTGGTGAGGTTCTCCGCCATCGCCTGGGCCAGGACGGCGTCCACGGCCTGCTGGGCGAGGGGGCGCACGCGCCGGATGAGCTCGGCCATCTCGGCGGTCTCCTCGCTCCGGACGACCGTTCCGGGGGCGTGCTCGGCGAGTATGTGCTCGGAGACGAGGCGGACCATGTGCTCGGCGACGTCCCCGACCTTGTCCCGCAGGCTCTCGGCTATGTCGAGGACCGATTCCACGCTCATGCCGAGCTTGACCAGCTCGACACCCGCGTGCAGCAGCCGGGGGCTGGGGACCCGGAAGCGCAGACCGTCGCGTTCGAGGACCCGCAGGTCGAGGGCGCGCTTTATGGTCTTGGGCGTCACGCCCTTGCCGAAGAGGTCGCGGAGGTCCCCGAGACTGATGTAGTCGGCTATCTCGTCGCTCCAGGCGTCCCCTATCGCCGACTCGAAGCCGAGGATGTCGGAGAGGTCTCCGCCGCGCTCCCAGACCCGGAACATCTCGCCGATGTTGGCGAACGTGTACCCGCGCCGCAGTAGCTGGCCGATGAGCCGCAGACGTGCCAGGTGCGCCTCGGAGTAGATGCCCACGCGGCCTTCCCTGCGGGGAGGAGCGAGCAGATCTCGGTCCTGGTACACCCGGACGTTGCGGACGGTCGTGTCGGCAAGCCGGGCGAGTTCGTCAATGCGGTATTCGGCCATGGTTCCAGCCTAGAGACCCTCCCGAAGGTTACCCGTCAGTAAAACGGCGGCCCGGAACCATTGCACCATGACAACGGCCATTGTAACGTTTTCGAAACGGGAGTGAGGGGCGTCACGCGCCCGCCCGCCGGGACGCCCCCACCACCCGACCGGAATCCGTCCCGCACCCCCGAGGAGTGGCCGCGCGCCCGGACGCACCATGGCAGGGGCCACCTCCGGGGCCGGGCCGCGTCCGCCCCCCCGCGGCCACAGGCGCCGCCGCGCACGGCCGGCTTCGGCTGAACGGAACCTACTCGCCAGTAAATTTCCGATCTCCACCCATTGCATTGTGACAATGCTCGTTGTAACGTTCCCGCAATGACTGTGGAGGAGATCACATGACGACCCCCCTGCCGCGCCACCTGCGCCGGCTGCCCGGCCAGAACGCCATCGTCACCGGCGCCTCGGGAGCCTTCGGCAGCGCCACCGCGGCCGTCCTCCGTCATCTCGGCGTGAACGTCGTCGGCATCGACCGCAAGCCCGCCCCCGGCGTCATCGACTGCGACATCACCGACGACGGACAGGTGCGGAAGAGCGTGGCGGAGGCCGTCGAACAACTCGGAGGGCGCCTGGACCTCCTCGTCCACTACGCGGGCGTCGGCCCCTCCGTGGACATCGGACGCGCCCCCGACACCCACGCCCACCAGGCCCTGGAGGTCAACCTCCTCGGCACCTGGAGGGTCACCGCCGCCGCGATGCCCTCCCTGCTCCGGAGCCGGGGGCGGGTCGTCGTCACCTCGTCGCTGCTGGCCAACCTCCAACTCCCGCTCGCCGGCGCCTACACGGTCTCCAAACGCGCGGTGGCCGCCTACGCCGACTGCCTGCGCGCCGAGTACGGGACCCACGTCGGCGTGACGACCGTGTTCCCCGGCTACGTCGACACCCCCATCCACGACAGCTCCCGGGCCACCGGCGCCTCCCTGGACGGCCTCGTCCCCGCCGAGCGCAAGCGCGACACGGTGATGGCCGTGGTCCGGTCCGCCGCCGCGAGGCGCGCCCCCCGCGACGTGGCCTCGACCGCCCTGGGCACCGCCGCCCTGCACCTGACCAGACACTTCCCGGGCACCACGGAGCAGGTCGTCTCACTCCAGCTCGGACTGCTGCTCGCGGACGGCGCCTTCGGTGGCGCGGAGATCGCCCAGGGCCTCCACTCGCGCCACGGCAGCCCCGCCACCACGTCCGACGCGTCCTGAGGAGGAGACAAGATGACCGCGAAGACCACGGCCAAGCCCAAGCTCACCGACCGGGAGGACATCGCCAAACGCCTGCTGCGCGGGTCGGCGAAGGCCTCCTTCGACCCCCTCGTCGAGATCGACTGGGACGCCCCCGTCGACCCCGACATGTGGGCGATCCGCCCCGAGCGGATCTCCCTCTACGGAACCCACCTGTGGGACCGGCTCTCCGACGCCCAGCGCAAGGAACTCTCCCGGCTGGAGGTCGCCAGTGTCGCGACCATCGGCATCTGGTTCGAGACGATCCTGATGCAGATGCTGGTCCGCCACGCCTACCACAACGACCCCACCACCAACCACGTCCAGTACGCCTACACCGAGATCGCCGACGAGTGCCGCCACACCGTCATGTTCGCCAAGATGGTGCAGAAGCTCGGCTGGGAGGCGCACCGGCTGGACCCCGTCACCTACCACCTGGGCCGGGTCTTCAAGGCCATCGCGCACGGGCCGCTGATCTTCGCCGGAGCACTGTTCGTCGAGGAGGTCCTCGACCAGCTCCAGCGCGAGGCCGTGCCCGACGAGCAGATCCTCCCCCTGGTGCGCTCGGTCGCCCGCATCCACGTGGTGGAGGAGGCCCGGCACATGCGCTACGCCCGTGAGGAGTTCCAGCGCGACTGGGTCACCCGCGGCCCCCTCAACCGGGCCTACAGCCGCATCGTCCTCGGCCTGGTGACCTACTACTCGGCCACCCGGCTGATCAACCCCAAGGTGTACGCACAGGTCGGGCTCGACCCGGACGAGGCCGGCAGGGTCGCGCGGAAGAACCCCCACTGGGTCGGTACCAAGACCTGGGCCGCGCGCAAGGTCGTCGCGACCCTGGGCACCGCCGGGGCGATCTCCGGCCTGGGCGCGTACTTCTGGCGCAAGGCCGGCCTGCTCGGCTGACACCCCCGGAGGCCGCACCCCGCCGGCCCCGGTCTCCCCTCCCGACGCCGACGGACCGCCGCGCACCGCGGCGGGGCCCTCGGCCCCACAGATCCACCGCCGGAAGACGGAACGCGCCACGTCCTTCCGGCGGTGGCCCCGACCTCCCGGGGGCGTACGCGCCACGTCCCCGGGAGCCGCACTCCCCGGAGGCGAACGCGCCTCGCCTTCGGGGCGGCAACTCCCCCGGGGGCGTACGCGCCACGTCCCCGGGGGGTCACACCCCCCGACCCGCGCGGCAGCACCCCTGGCCGGTTCGCACGAAGGGACCTGAACGTGACCGAAGCACCACCGCACTTCCGGGTGGCCATCATCGGGTCGGGATTCGCCGGCATCGGCATGGCAGTCCGACTCAAGCAGGCCGGCCTGGACGACTTCGTGGTCCTGGAACGCGCCGGCGACGTCGGTGGCACCTGGCGCGACAACGACTACCCGGGCGCCGCCTGCGACGTCCCCTCGCACCTGTACTCGTTCTCGTTCGCGCCCAACCCGCACTGGAGCCGCACCTTCTCCCCGCAGCCCGAGATCTGGGAGTACATGAAGCGGGTCGCCGGGGAGCACGGCGTGTACGAGCACGTCCGCCACGACAGCGACGTGACGTCCGCGCGGTGGGAGCCCGACGACAACCGCTGGCGCATCACGACCGGCAGCGGCACGGTCACCGCCCAGTTCCTGGTGAGCGGTGCCGGCCCCCTCGCCGACCCGTCCTACCCCGACATCAAGGGTCTGGACACGTTCGGGGGGAAGGTGTTCCACTCCGCGAACTGGGACCACGGACACGATCTGCGCGGTCGCAGGGTCGCGGTGATCGGCACCGGGGCGTCCGCGATCCAGTTCGTCCCGAAGATCCAGCCGAAGGTCGGCACGCTGTCGCTGTTCCAGCGGACCGCCCCGTGGGTGATGTTCCGGCACGACCGCGACATCACCCGCGCGGAGAGCTGGCTGTACCGGAACCTCCCGATCACCCAGCAGATCGCCCGCAAGAGCATCTACTGGGGGCGGGAGAGCTACATCCTCGGCTTCGCCAAGAACCCCAGGCTGCTCTCCGTCGTGGAGCGGCTCGGCAGGGCCAACATCGGCCGCAGCGTCAAGGACCCCGCGCTGCGGGCCAAACTCACCCCGGACTTCCGCGCGGGCTGCAAGCGCATCCTGATGTCCAACGACTACTACCCGGCGCTGGCCGAGCCCAACGTCGACGTGGTGACCGACGGCATCGTGGAGGTCCGCCCCCACGCGGTCGTCACCCGGGACGCCTCGGGCCGGGAGACCGAGCACGAGGTCGACACGATCATCCTCGGCACCGGCTTCCACGTCACCGACCCGCCCATCGCCCAGCGCATCCTCGACGCGCGGGGGCGCTCCCTCTCCGAGCACTGGGGCACCGGCGTGCAGGCGTTCCGGGGCACCACGGTCGCCGGGTTCCCGAACGCCTTCGTCTTGGCGGGGCCGAACACCGGTCTGGGCCACACCTCCCAGGTGTTCATGATCGAGGCGCAGATCCGGTACACGATGGAGGCGCTCAAGTACCTCTGCAGGAACGGGCTCGACCGGCTGGACGCACGGCCGAAGGCCCAGAGGTCCTACAACGACATGGTGGCCAAGGCGATGGAGGGGACCGTGTGGGTGTCCGGCGGCTGTGACAGCTGGTACCTGAACGAGGAGGGGCGCAACACGACGCTGTGGCCCACCTTCACCTGGAACTTCGCGCTGCGCACCCGCTGGTTCGACCCGCACAACTACGACCTGCGGGTGGACCGCGCGCGCACGCGCGGCGCCCGCCGTTCCACCGTGGCGGCCCGACGTCCGCGGTCCGGAGTCTGAGGAGGAGTGCCGATGAGCGGGTTCGGTGACGACGAGGAGGAGTACCGGGGCACCGTCACGGTCGTGCTGCCCGGTCCGGACGGAGCGGAGGGCGGCGCCGCCGTCGAGGTGGACGCCCACCTCGCGGGCAACTTCTCGCCCCTGACCGGTGACTACAGGTGGCGCGGGCGCCTGTCCGCCAGCCCGGAGGTGACCTCGGCCTTCCGGGACGGCGCACGCACCGTCGTGGTCCGCACCCCGGACGGGTTCGAGGGCGCCGGCGACCTCGGCGAGCCCAACCTGTGGGGCGGCCACCCGGTCTACGGCGCGGGGTCCCCACCCTTCGCGGTCCCCCGGATCGACGCCGACGAGCTCGGCGACTGATCCGACCCCCGTCCCCCGGGCCACGCGCCGACCTGGGTGGACACCCCGCGGGACGCCGTGGCGAAGACGCCACGGCGCGGCGCCCCCGACGCACCCCCAGAGCGAGAGGCAACCCCCGATGGCAACCCGACACGTGGGTCAGGTCCGCGAACTCCAGGTACGCTCCGCCGACGGCACCCTGCTGCACGCCGAGGTCCGCGGACCGGAGGACGGTCCGACCCTGGTCCTCGCCCACTGCTGGGCGACGTCGCTGGCCTCCTGGGGGCCGGTGGTGCGCGAGCTCGACGCGAACCTGCGGGTCGTGCTCTACGACCAGCGCGGCCACGGCCGCTCCCAGACGCCCCTCACCCGGGCGGGGTACAGCGCGGAGAAGCTGGCCGACGACCTGTGCGCCGTGCTGGAGGCGACCGTCCCCGAGGGGCACCGGGCCGTGGTCGCCGGGCACAGCATGGGCGGGATGACCGTCATGTCGGCCGGTGCGCGCCCGGTGTTCCGGGAGAGGGCCGCCGCGGTACTGCTCACCAACACCGGGTGCAAGGAACTGCCGCTGCGGTCGACGGCCATCCCGCTGCCCGGTCCGCTGGGCACGCTCGGCGCGCAGGTCTTCCTCCGGGCGCCGATACCGCTGGGTCCGCGCAACACCGTCACCACGGCGGTGCTGAGGCCCATGGTGATGGGGAGGACGGCCGACCCGCGCATGGTGCGGCTGTGCATGAGGATGGTGCACGCGTGCGGCGGTGTGTCCCGGGGCTCGTGGGGACGGGTGATCTGCACGCTGGAGGCGGAGGAGAACGCCCGGCTGATCTCGGTGCCCACGGTGGTGATGGTGGGGGCCGACGACAAGCTGACCCCGCCCTGGCACGCGCACCACATCGGGTCGCTGCTGAAGGACTGCCGGGAGGTGCGGGAGGTCCCCGGCGCCGGTCACATGGGGCCGCTGGAGTACCCGAAGCTCCTCGCGCAGACGGTGGGCAGGCTCGCCGCCGAACACCTGGAGCCGCAGACCCGGGCCGCCTGACGCGGGCTCCGTACGCACGTACCCCCGGCCGCGTGGTCGGGGGTGCGCTCACGGCCCTCGGCTCCCGGACGCAGTCGCCGGGCACCACACCATGCGGTGCCGTCCTGTAGTTCAACGCAGAAGGGAACGAACACGGTGACGCCGTCCTCGACCGAACGGGCCACCGAGGACCTCCTCCGCGCCTCACACCGAAGCTCGTACTTGCGACTCAACCGTCGTTTCCCCACACCTCGTCATGGGTGAAGACCTGTTCCCGAGCCGCCTTGACATCTTCCAGGATCTGGACGGCTTCGGCATCGTCGCGCTCTTCGAGAAGTCGCTCGTGGTGTTCGACCCATCTCGCGGGAACGAGCACGTACCCGCTGAGGTCGTGGCCGAGACCGGGGCCGTTCCCATGTTCCATGGGCATCGCGCTCATGACATTCTCTCCCCGCCTGGTCCCGGTCGATCCCCACCTGCGCGGGGAGCACACCGCCCTCCGAGTCCTCGCCTCCGCTGACCTGCTGACGGACGCCCAAGTACAAGATGCGCTGGTTCACCATGGTGGTGTCCGGGGGGGTTTCGGCTGGAGCCTCTCTGCCCCCGGCCCTCAGCCCGTGTCGCGCGACACGGTCGGGACCACGTGCTCCGACACCTCCGAGTGCACCTGGTGCAACCGTGTCTGCACCGCCCGCCGCAGCTTGGCCAGACACTCGACCAGGGTGGTGTCGTCCCCCACCAGGCCGCCCTTGGCCACGATCGGGGTCCCGTCCAGCGGCCCCCCGCTGAGGTGCCCGTGCACCGCCAGGGGCACGACCTCGCCGCCGACGTCGAAGGCGTGCACGTCCAACTCGTCCAGCAGGCTCGCGACGAGGTCCCCGCCGGTCAGGTAGAGGCCGCTGGGCAGGGCGTGGGGTCCCGTGGTGTCGGCCACGTCGTTGACGACGTCGGCGACCAGGCGGGCGACCCGGCCGGGCAGCTCCGCCCGCGTCTGGCCGGGCAGCGCCCGTACGCGCTCGGCGGTGGTGACCAGCCTCAGCACGCACAGTTCGGGGAACCCCGACGACGTCAGCTGTTCGGTCAGCTCCGCGGCGACCTCGTCCGCGTGGCCGCTCCCGGGATCGGCGAGTGCCACCGCGTCCAGGTCGACGAACCGCACGGCGCCCGTGCGCGCCACCGTGGCGAGCTGCCGCCGGGTCAGGTCGGTGGTACTGCCGACCACCCCGAGCAGCGGCCCGCGCGAGCCCGCCTGGCCCCGCAGGCGCAAGGAGTACGCCAGCAGGGCCCCCGTCGGCCCCGGGTCGACGGACACCCACACGACGCCGTCCCGCTGGTGTGCCGAGGCCGCGGCCTCGGCGATGTCGGTGAGGTGCTGCTCGGTGCTCGCGTCGCACACCACGACGGGCTCGTCCCCCGCGAGGAGCTCCGAGGTCAGCATCGTCTGGGTGATCTGCCTGACCGGGACGTGCCGCACGGGAAGGTCGCACTGGACGGCGAGGATGTCCGCGACGACGCTGGTCTCCATGGGGAACAGCGGGTCCACCGCCAGTTCGGTGCGTTCCAGCGGCAGGCCGTGGAGCAGTTGCACCCCGTCCTCGGTGATCCGCCCGGAGCTGGGGAAGGCCGGGGTGAACAGGACCCGCACCCGCGTCCCGGCGGGCACCCGCTCGCGGACCGCGTCGTAGGCGGCCTCCAGTTCGGCGCCCACGTTGCCCCGCAGCGTGGAGTCGGTGCGCTTGACCACCAACCCCACCGGCCACACGGCTTCGATCACGTCGGTGACCAGGTCCGCGGCCTGCTCGGCGGGGACGTGACGGCTGTCCAGGTTGGCCACGACCACGTCGTAGTCCCCGACGACCTGGCTCACGTGCTCCGGTGTCACCGTGGCCACGCGCATCCCGGTCCGTGCGAACCTGGCACCGGTGGCGTTCGCACCGGTGAGGTCGTCTGCGACCACGAGGACCTGGGCCACGACACGTCTCCTTCGGTCTTCGGAACGAAACCCTGGGGCAACCTCCCCCCAACATAGGGCCACGAGGGGGTGCCGGAGACGGCCCGGCCGGCTCGCCGCACCCGGCAGCCCGCAGCGGAGCGCAGGCCCGAGGAGAACGCGACCCTAGAGGCCGACGACCGTGCGGGTACGCGCGCTGTGCCGTGCCGCCTCGATGACCTCCAGGCCGTGGATGACCTCGTGGGGGTCCACCGGCAGGGGTTCGCCCTCCCCCACCGCGTCGCGCACACCCGCGTAGAACTCCGGGTAGGCGCCGCGCGCGGACGGTACGGGGCGGGTCTCCCCGTCCACCCCGAGGACGCCCCACTCCTCCTCGGGGACCACGCCCCAGTCGGGGGCGTCGGGCCTCTCCCCCGCCGTCAGCCGTGCCTCCTGGCCGTCCATTCCGTGGCTGGTGAACGCCCCGTGGTCGCCCAGCACGCGAAAGCGCGGCCCGTCCTGGGCGGTGAGCGCGCCCATCCACAGGTGGGAGCGCGCGCCCCGGACGTGTTCGAGTGCGAGGAACACGTCGTCGTCGGCGCCGGCCCCCTCCCGGAGGGCGTCGACCTCGGCGTAGACGGATCCGACCGGGCCGAACAGGTTGACCGCCTGGTCGATCAGGTGCGGTCCCAGGTCGTAGAGCAGGCCCGCCCCGGCCTCCACCCCGCCGGACTCCCTCCAGGTCGCCTTGGGCCGGGGGCGCCAGCGCTCGAACCGCGACTCGAACCGGTGCACACGCCCGAGGGCACCGTCCTCGATCAGGTTCCACAGGGTGAGGAAGTCGGCGTCCCACCGGCGGTTCTGGTAGACGGTGAGCACCCGGTCCAGCTTGTCCGCCAGGTCGGTGAGCTCCCGCGCCTGCCGGGCGGTGAGGGCGAAGGGCTTGTCGACCACGACCGCCAGCCCGGCCTCCAGAGCGGCCCGGGCGAGGGGTGCGTGGGTGTCGTTGGGGGTGGTGACGACGGCGATCTCGTACCGGTCGGCGTCGGCCCACAGGTCGGCGGCGGTGGGGTAGACGGTGACGCCCGGGTAGCGGGCCTGCGCGGCGCTCCGGCGTCCGGGGTCGCCGGTGACGACGGCGGACAGCCGCAGTCCGGGTACCGCGTCGATGAGCGGTGCGTGGAACACCTCCCCGCCCTTGCCGTAGCCGAGGAGGGCGACGTGCAGCTCGGGCCCGTCGTGTCCTGGGTCGCCGTTTCCCGGCGCCGCCCGGTCCGGTCCATGGGGTGCGTCAGCCATGTCCCCAATCTAGGGCCTCGCCCCGCCGGAAACCGGCTTACCCCCTCCGAACAGCACGTTTCGGCATTGTTACGAAAGTTTTTGCAAAATATGTAGACATTTACACAGAAGCGGGCTTGCATCGTTTCCAGGTATGCCGTGGGTCACACGGACCCCGGCGGTGGTACCGATGCGGCACCGCCTCCCCCACACCGGACCAAGGGAGAACCCCCATGCCGAGACCAGATCGCAGGCCCCGCCGCCCCCTGGCGGTGGCGGCCGCGGCAGGAAGCGTCCTCCTCGTCGCCTCCGGCTGCGGATTCCTCAGCGGCGAGGGCGGCGGCGGCACCGTCGACACCTCCGACCTGGACTGCTCCCCCTACGAGCAGTGGGCCGACACCGGCGGCACCGTCGACGTCTACGCGTCCATCCGCGATGCGGAGGGCGACCTCCTGGAGGAGTCCTGGGCGGAGTTCGCCGCCTGTACGGGGATCACCGTCCAGTACGAGGGCAGTGGGGAGTTCGAGGCCCAGCTGCCCATCCGCCTCGACGGCGGCAACGCCCCCGACCTGGCCTTCATCCCCCAGCCCGGCCTTCTTGAGCGCGCTGCCGCCGACGGCCACGCCGTCCCCGTCGGGGACGGGGTGCGCGAGAACGTCGAGTCCGGCTGGAGCGAGGACTGGCAGGGCTACGCCACCGTCGACGGGGACCTCTACGGCTCCCCCCTGGGCGCCAACATGAAGTCGATGGTCTGGTACTCGCCGACGTACTTCGCCGACAACGGCCACGAGATCCCCCAGACGTGGGACGAGATGATCGAGCTCAGCGACACGATCGCCGAGTCCGGTACCAAGCCGTGGTGCGTGGGCTTCGAGTCCGGCGACGCCACCGGCTGGCCCGGCACCGACTGGATCGAGAACGCGCTGCTGCGCACCTCGGGCACCGAGACCTACCACGAGTGGATCGCCCACGACATCCCCTTCGACGCCCCGGAGGTCGAGGAGGCCTTCGACCTGGCCGACGGGATCATCCGCAACGAGGACTACGTCAACGGCACCTTCGGCGGCGTCGACAGCATCGCCGTCACGTCCTTCCAGGAGGCCGGGCTCCCCCTGCTCGACGGCGGCTGCGCCATGTACCTGATGGGCTCGTTCTACGGCGCCCAGTTCGAGGACGACGTCGAGATCGGCGAGGACGCCGACGTCTACGGGTTCGTCCTGCCCCCCATGGAGACCGGCACCGAGGTGCCCATCATGGGCGGCGGCGAGTTCGTCGTGGCCTTCGACGACCGCCCCGAGGTCGTGGCCATGCACGAGTACCTCTCCTCCGGCGACTTCGCCAACAGCCGGGCCTCCCTGGGCTCGTGGGTCTCCGCCCACCAGGACCTGGACCCCGCCGGCCTGTCCGACCCCACGGACCAGTTCACCGCCGAGGTCCTCAACGACCCCGACACCGTCTTCCACTTCGACGCCAGTGACGCGATGCCCTCCTCCGTCGGTACCAACGTGTTCTGGAGCGGCCTCATCGACTGGATCACCGGAAGCTCCACCGGAGACGTCCTGGAGACCGTCGAGTCCGCCTGGCCGTAACCCCCGTCCCTCTGCCCCCACGGGGTCCGGCCCGGTCCCGCCGGACCCCGTCACACCTCCTGGTACCGACAAGGGGTCTCCATGGAGTACTCGTTCCTGTACGAGCTTCCCAAGATCGTGTGGATGCTCCTCGGGATCGCCGCCTTCCTGGCCGTCATCGGACTGCTGCTCGTCCTCGTGGACGTGCCCCGTACCCGGCGCGACCGCTGGCAGGCGTTCCTCTTCCTCGCACCGGCGCTGGTCCTCCTCCTCGGGGGCCTCGTCTACCCGGCGCTGCGCACCACCTTCCTGTCCTTCCACGACCGCTCCGGCGAGGAGTTCGTGGGCCTGGCCAACTACGTGTGGATGTTCCAGCGGCCGGAGATCCTCCTCGTCCTGCGCAACACCCTCCTGTGGGTGGTGTTCGCACCCGTCATGGCCACCGCCATCGGCCTGCTCTACGCGATCCTCATCGACCGGTCCCGGTTCGAGTCGGTCGCCAAGTCCCTCGTGTTCATGCCGATGGCGATCTCGTTCGTGGGCGCCAGCATCATCTGGCGGTTCGTCTTCGCCTACCGCCCCGCCGACCAGGAACAGTACGGACTGTTCAACCAGCTCGTCGTGTGGGCGGGCGGCGAACCCCGGCTGTGGCTGCTCGAACAGCCCCTCAACACCTTCCTGCTGATCCTGGTGCTGATCTGGGTCCAGGCCGGGTTCGCGATGGTGGTGCTCTCCGCGGCCATCAAGGCGATCCCGGCGGAGATGGTCGAGGCCGCGCGCATCGACGGCGCCGGCCCGTGGCAGCTGTTCACCCGGATCACCCTTCCCTCGGTGTGGCCGACCGTGCTGGTCGTGCTCATCACCATCACGGTCCAGACCCTGAAGGTCTTCGACATCGTCCGCACCATGACCGGCGGCAACTACGGCACCAGCGTGATCGCGAACGAGATGTACAGCCAGGCCTTCCAGCAGGGTCAGGTCGGACAGGGATCCGCCCTCGCGGTGTTCCTCTTCGTCCTGGTCGTCCCGCTGGTGCTGCTACAGATCCGCCGCACCCGCAAGGCGAGGGAGCTCTCATGACCCCGACGACGAACCCCCCGCGTCCGGGCGGCCCCACGGGCACCGGAGCGGACGGCGCGGCCCGGGGCGAACGGCGGCCCCGCCCCTCCGGCGGAGCGGCCGCACGGGTGCGCCGCAGGCTCAGCGGTTCCGCGGCGGGCCTGGCCGCGCTGGTGATCGCCGTGCTGTGGACCGTGCCCACCGCGGGGCTGCTCATCTCGTCGTTCCGCCCCGCCGAGCAGATTCGCACGACCGGGTGGTGGACGTTCCTCTCCTCCCCCGAGGTGACCCTGGACAACTACCGGGACGTGCTGTTCGGCTCCGCGAACGACGGGCGGCTCGCCAGCCACCTGGTGAACTCGTTCGTCATCACGCTGCCCTCCACGGTGTTCGTGCTGGGGGTGGCCGCGCTCGCGGCGTACGCGCTGGCGTGGATCGACTTCCGCGGCCGGGACTGGCTCTTCCTGGGCATCTTCGCCCTCCAGATCGTCCCGCTGCAGATGTCGCTGGTCCCGATGCTGCGGTTCTTCTCGCAGGGCGTCTCGGTCGGCGGGGTCCAGGTCATGCCCGCGTGGGAGCTGACCGGCGCGATGGCGTTCACGAACGTGTGGGTGGCCCACGCGGTGTTCGGTCTTCCGCTGGGCGTGTTCCTGCTGCACAACTTCATCTCGCAGCTACCGAAGTCGCTCTTCGAGGCGGCCAGGGTGGACGGGGCCGGCCACGGTCGGATCTTCCTGCGGATCGTGCTGCCGCTCATCACCCCGGCGCTGGTCTCCCTGGGGATCTTCCAGTTCCTGTGGGTGTGGAACGACCTGCTGGTGGCCCTGATCTTCACCGGAGGGGACACCGCGACGGCACCCCTGACCGTCCGGCTCGCCGAGCTGGCCGGAACACGCGGGGAGGCCTGGCACCGGCTCACCGCAGGCGCCTTCGTGTCGATGGTCGTGCCCCTGGCCGTGTTCTTCATGCTCCAGCGCTACTTCGTGCGCGGCCTCCTCGCGGGCAGCGTCAAGGGCTGAGGCAGGCGGAGCGAACCGGGCCCTGCCCCCTCTCCCGGGGGGCAGGGCCCACGGGGTTCGGGAGGCGCCGCGGACGGGAGAGGGCTCCTCAGCCGCCGCGCAGGGCGGCGCGCGCCGTCTCCAGGGTCGTCGTCCGGTAGGCGGCGCCGAACAGGCACACGTGCACCAGCAGGGGGTGCATCTGGTGCAGGGCGACGCGGGAGCGCCATCCGTCGGCGAGGGGGGCCACCTCGTTGTAGGCGTCCCGCACCCGCTCCAGGTAGGGCAGCCCGAACAGCGCGAGCATGGCGAGGTCGGCCTCCCGGTGGCCCCCGTGGGCGGCGGGGTCGATCAGCACCGCGTCCTGGGTGCGCCACAGCACGTTGCCGCTCCACAGGTCGCCGTGGATGCGCGAGGGCGGTTCCGGGTCGCCCGCCAGGTCGGCGACCGAGTCCACGACCTTCTCCACGGTGCGGGCGTCGCCGGGGGTGAGCGCGCCCTGGTCGAGGGCGTCGCGCAGGTAGGGGCGGAGCCGCTGCTCGGCGTAGAAGCGCGGCCAGTCGCGGGAGGGGGTGTTGTCCATGGGAAGGGGTCCGACGTAACCGGGCCAGTCGGCGCCGAAGCTGTCGGCACCGGTGAGGTGGGTCCCGGCGAGCCGGCGGCCCAGGCTCTCGGCCGCGTCGGCGGTGGGCTCGCACTGCTCCACCCACGGCAGGACGAGTAGGCGGTCGTCCCAGGCGAGGACCTCGATGGCGGGCGAGCCGAAGGCCCACCCCAGCCACGCGAGGCCGCGTGCCTCGGCGGTGAGCACCCCGCTGGGCGGGGCTCCCCTCAGCAGGGACTTGACGAAGAGGCGGGTGCCGTCGGTCAGCTCGGCGAAGGAGATCTCCCAGTCGTGGCTGCTGTCGGCCCGGACGGCACGCCGGACCTCTCTACCGAGCAGGACGGACAGGCGTTCGGCCATGGTGCCGTTGACGGGGTCCCGGCGGCGGCCCCCCTGGGGCCCGTCGCCGTCGTCCCCGCCGAAGGCACGCACGATCGGTCCCCCCTCCACCCGAGTTACGCCCGCAGCCGGGTGACGAGTTCGCCGGTGAGGCCCTTGGCCGCGGCTTCCACCATGTTGAGGACGGCGGTGAATCCGTCGTCGCCGCCGTAGTAGGGGTCGGGGACCTCGGGGCTGGCTCCGCCGCCCGGCGCGAACGACCGGTAGAGCCGCAGCCGCGACTCGTCGAACCCGTGTTGGGCGCCGTACTCGTCGACGAAGCGCCGCACCTCGCCGAGGTTGTCCAGGTCCATGGCCAGGACCAGGTCGCGGGTGGCCAGGTCGGCCGGGTCGAACTGGCGGGCGGTGTGGCTGGTGAGGTATCCGTGCACGCGCAGCGTGGAGGCGGCGCGCGGGTCCATGTCCCCGCCCACGTGCCAGTGGCCCGTGCCGGAGCTGTCGACCTCGACGAGGCCGCCGAGTCCGGCGCGTTCGAGGTCGGCGGTGAGGACCTTCTCGGCCATGGGCGATCTGCAGATGTTGCCCAGGCACACCACACTGACGCGGTAGGGACCGGTGGGATCACGGGGTTCCGGCAAGCTCATACCCCAACCGTAACGAAAAACCGTTGCGGCCACCCGCTCCTGTCGCAGCGCGTTCGCCCGGACCGCGGCGTCACCCCTTGGGGAGGCGCACCACGGTGACGAAGAAGTCGTCGATCTGCCGGACCACCTTGATGAACTGTTCGAAGTCCACCGGCTTGGGCACGTACGCGTTGGCGTGCAGGCGGTAGCTCCGCAGCACGTCCTCCTCGGCCTCGGAGGTGGTCAGCACCACGACGGGGATGTGTGCGAGGTCCTCGTCGTTCTTGACCTCCTCCAGCACCTCCCTGCCGTCCTTGCGGGGGAGGTTGAGGTCCAGCAGGATCAGGTGGGGGCGGGGGGCGTCGGCGAACTCCCCCTCACGGCGGAGGAACCGGAGCGCTTCGACGCCGTCGGAGACCACGTGCAGGCGGTTGCCCAGCTTGTGTTCCTCGAACGCCTCCTTGGTCATCAGGACGTCACCAGGATCGTCCTCGACCAGCAGCACCTCGATGGGATGCACCAACATGACCTCGCTCAAACTTCCAGACCCCTGACTCAAGGTTCCACCTCATGGTCGGGGGGAACCGTACCGCCACCGGCGGCGGGCGGGGCGGGGGACGCGTCCCCGGACGTGTCGTCCGGGTCAGTGCTCTCCGCTCCCAAACCACCGTCACCCGTGGACTGTGGTGCGGCCGTCGGCGCCGAGGTCTCGGGGGTGGCCTCGGCGTTCTCGGTGCCCCCCTCTTCGTTATCGCTCGGAACGCTCCCGACGGTTCCCGTCTCCAGGGACGCTGGGGCGTCCTCGTGTTCGGAATCCGCGGGCAAGGACCAGCATATGCGGGTTCCGGTCTGGCCCGAGTCGCCTTCGGCCGGGGTTTCGGCCCCGTCGGGGGACACGGATCCGGTGTCGAGCCAGATCCTGCCACCGTGGAACTCCACGATCTTCTTGCACATGGCCAGGCCGATGCCCGTGCCCGTGTACTTCTCCCTCGTATGCAACCGCTGGAAGATCACGAAGATGCGCTCGGCGTACTGCGGTTCGATCCCGATCCCGTTGTCGGTACAGCAGAACACCCACTCGTCGCCCTGCCGCTCCACACTGATGTGGACCCGGGGGTCCTCCTCGCCGCGGAACTTGACCGCGTTGCCCACCAGGTTGAAGAACACCTGGGTGAGGAGGGTGCGGTCGCCCTGCACGGTCGGCATCGGGTCCCAGGTGACCTCCGCGTCCACCTCCTCCAGACGGGTGGACAGGCTGCTCAGGGCGTCGTCCAGGGCCGCGTCCAGTCGGACCGAGGCGAAGTTCTTGGTCCGCCCGACCCGGGAGAACGCCAGCAGGTCGTTGATGAGGGTCTGCATGCGCTTGGCACCCTCGACCGCGAAGTCGATGTAGGAGTCGGCCCGTTCGTCGAGCTGCCCCTGGTAGCGGCGCTGGAGCAGCTGGCAGAAGCTCGCCACCTTGCGCAGCGGCTCCTGGAGGTCGTGGGAGGCGACGTAGGCGAACTGCTCCAGTTCCAGGTTGGAGCGGCGCAGCTCCTCCGTCTGGTGCTCCAGCAGCGTGGACTGCTCCTGGAGCTTGCGCCGCGCGGACGCCACCTCGTCCAGGTCCTGGACGATCCGCTCGCGCATGGAGTCGACGTCCCGGCCCAGCCGGACGATCTCCGGCGGTCCGTGCAGGGAGATCCGGTGCGCGTAGTAGCCCTCCGAGACCTGGCGCATGTGTCCGGCCAGTTCCTCCAGGGGGCGCAGTACCCACTGCTGCAACATGACCCACAAGAACACCGACAGGAACACCACGACCAGCCCCACCAGCACCAGGAGGGCGACGACCTGCTGGGTGGCCAGGGTCAGCCCGTCCCTCGCCTGGTCGATCTCGCTCTGGAGCTGCTGGTTGGTGGCGTCGGCGATCCGGGACAGGTCGAGGAACAGCTCGCGGCCCCGCTGGAGGTCCTCACGCGAGATCTCCTGGCCGCTGCTCACCTCCTCCAGCGCCGGCTCGGCGAACTCGTCGGTCCACAGCCGCCCCGCGGCGAGCAGGTCCTCGACGTTGGAGGCGACCTCGGGGTTCTCCTCGGCCAGTTCGGACAGGGCCGCCTGGTTCTCCGCCAGCGTCAGCTGGGAGGCGATGTAGGGCTCCAGGAAGTCGCGGTCCTGCGTGAGGATGTAGCCGCGCAGGGCGTGGTCCTGGCTCAGGTACGACGAGTGGGTCTGGTCGACGGAACTGACCGCCGGGGTCAGGGAGTCGACCTGGAGGGCGAGGTTGTCGCGGGCGTTGAGGGCCGCCAGGGTGATGACGGACACGGCCACGACGAGGACGACGGCGACGACCGTCAGCAGGCTGGTGACCCGGCGGCGCAGGCTCCAGGACTCGCGCGAGGGACTCGATCGCTCGCGGTCCGCCCCGTTGACGAAGTCGCCGCCGCCGATCGACGCGGCCCCCGACAGCACGGGGCCGGGGTCCGTCCCGGAGTCCGTCGTGTCGCTGTCCATGGCCGTTCCCTTCCGGGTCGGGCTCACTCCAACTCTCCGTGGGTGATGAGCAGCATCGCCACGTCGTCCTGGAGCGGGCCGCCGTTACTGCGTTCCGCCTCGTCCACCAGGTGTTCCGGCAGGCGGGCCAGGGACACGCCCTGCCCCAGCACACCGGTGACCATACGGCGCAGGCCCGCGACCTCCAGCCGTTCGGGCGGGCCGCCGTCGTAGGCGTCCACGAGGCCGTCGGTGTAGAAGAGCATGCTCGCCCCGACGGGCAGGACGACATGGTCGGTGGAGGTCTCCTCCACCGGGAACACACCCAGCGGCGGCTGCGGGGTGACCGGGGTCTCCTCGACGTCCCCGTCCTGGACGACCATGGGCGGCGGGTGTCCGAGGACGCGGAGCCTGACCCGGTCGTCGCCGGTGTCCAGGCTCGCCATGCACAGCGTCGCGTACATCTCCTCCTGGGCGCGTTCGCTGACCAGGATGGCCTCCAGGTTGGGCAGCACCTTGGCCTCGTCGACCCCGCCCATGATGAGGGCCCGCCACGCGATGCGCAGGCTGACCCCCAGTGCGGCCTCGTCGGGGCCGTGCCCGCTGACGTCGCCGATGATGACGTGGGTGGTGCCGTCCTTCTCGACCGCGTCGTAGAAGTCGCCGCCGACCAGGGCGCGCTTGCGGCCGGGCCGGTAGTAGGCGCGGTGGCTGAGCGGCGAGCGCTGGAGCAGGACCTGGGGCAGCAGGCCGCGTTCGAGGCGCATGTTCTCCCGGGCGCGGATGCGCGCCTCGCGCAGCTGCCGGGCGCCCTCGTCGGCGCGGCGGCGCTCCAGGGAGTAGCGGAGGCTGCGGCCGAGCAGGGAGCCGTCGACCTGTCCCTTGACGAGGTAGTCCTGGGCTCCGGCCGCGACGGCGGCGACACCCTCGTGCTCGTCGTCGAGTCCGGTGAAGACGACGACGGCGGCGGCGGGCGCGCCCTCCAGGATCTCGCGGAGCAGCTCCAGACCGTGGGCGTCGGGCAGGTTCAGGTCGAGCAGCACGCAGCCGCGGAAGCCCTTGAGGTGCTCGCGCGCGTCCGCCAGGCTGGACACCCAGGTGATGCGGGTGTTCAGGGCGGTGTCGGCGAGCAGCTCCTCGGCGAGGAAGGCGTCTCCCGCGTCGTCTTCGACAAGCAGGACGTCAAGCGATTCGACGGTGGCCTCCACCCGGTCGTTGAGGACGGTGTCATCACCCAGGAAGGCGCTGCCGTCGGGGGCAGCGCCGTTGGCGGGAGCGGCCCGTGCCGCCCCCGTTCCGATCGCCGTCCGGGGATCGTGCCCTGTTCTCCTGGTATCCACTCATCGCCTCTGGTCTGCCGGTCCGCGGGTACCTGCCGCGCCTGGCGCCCCGAGGATCTCCTCGGCGGCTCCCGGCGGTTCGGACCACACGACACCCAAACGATAATCGCCCCGGCGACCTGTTGACCAGCAGGCGTAACGAGACACATGCGACGCCGACGCCCGCAACCGCCACCGGAGCGGTCCCTCATGGGACACCGGCCCGTTCTTCCGGCGCCCGGTGCGACGGTACCCGCACAGCCACCCGGAACCGACATATGCGCATGCAAGGGCACGTGCAGCGCACCGCCGCAGCACGTACCGGATCCCTGTGGCGAAGGGGCTGGGGGGCGCGTCAGGAGGGGTGGCGGGGCCGCGCGACACGCGGAGGCGGATTTTTTCATGACACCATGTCGTATCCGCCTTGACAGCAACTGCCGCCTAAATGACATGATGTCATAATATTTCCGATACGGAAGGCGGACAGCGCAGATGAGCGCAACGACCGAGGCCCCCTCAACGGTCGCACCCGGCTCACCCGGGCTGTTCTCCGAGCGCCTCAAGGCCGCGACGTGGAGCGACCACCAGGCCGCCGAGGACCACGGGTTCACCCGGGCCCTCCTCGACGGGACCCTCCCCCTCTCCGGTTACACCGGGATGGTCGCCCAGCACTACTTCGCCTACGCCGCCCTGGAGGACGTCGGCAGAAGACTGTCCGGCGACGCCGTCGCCGGACGGTTCCACTACCCCGAGCTCGAACGGCTCCCCGCCCTGGTCCGCGACCTGGAACACCTGCTGGGCGCCGGGTGGCGGGAGCGGATCTCCCCGAGCCGGGCCACCCGCACCTACGTGGCGCGGATCGAGCAGATGCTCGACCACCCCGCGGGGTTCGTCGCCCACCACTACACGCGCTACATGGGAGACGTGTCCGGCGGACAGTTCATCCGCCGCATCGCCGCCAAGTCCTACGGCCTGTCCGACGGGGCGGGCGTGGCCTTCTACGTCTTCGACGGGCTCGGCAGCCTGCCCGGGTTCCGCACCGGTTACCGCGAGCGGCTCGACTCCCTCCCGCTGGACGAGGCGGCCGCAGCCCGCCTCGTGGCCGAGACCAGGTTGGCCTACCAGCTCAACACCGAGGTGTTCGCCGACCTGGGCCGCGTCCACGTCCCGGGGGTCTGAGGACCGGTCCGCCGCGCCCCGGTGGGGCCCGACCATGCCGGTCCGGCCCCACCGGCGTGTCACCATAGGGGGATGCCCAAGATCACGGCGCCGACCATCGCCGCCCACCGTGCCCGCACACGGGAGCGCATCATGGAGGCCGTCGACCACCTGATCCGGAGCCAGGGGATCGACCGCGTCTCCATGACCGACGTGGCCAACTCCGCCGGCATCACGCGCACCGCGCTGTACAACTACTTCCCGGACAAACCTGCGCTGCTCCTGGCCTTCACCGAGCAGGTGAACAGCGAGTTCGTGGAACGGTACCGGCGTGAGCTCCCCTCGGGCGTGTCCGCGGCGCGGAGGCTGTCGGCGTTCGTCCGCCTCCAGCTGGAGGGCATCATGGCGCACCCGCACCCGCCCGCCGCCGAACTGGGGGCCAGCCTCGGCCCCGACGCCTACCAGGCGCTCGCCGACCACGTCGCCCCCATGCACCGGCTGCTGACCGAGATCCTGGAGGAGGGGACGTCCGCGGGCGAGTTCGAGCCCCTGCCCGCCGAGCCCGTGGCGCGGCTCACCCTGTCGATGGTGGGCTCCCAGCGCCTCCCGCTCGTGAGCGGCGAGATCGACCTGGACGAGACCCACGCCCTGGTCACCCGGTTCGTGCTCCGCGCGCTCGGGGTGGAGTCCGAAACCATCGACACGGTCCTCCCGCAACCCCCTCGCAACCAGCGCGCAGAGTGAGATCGCACCGACTCCGGGTCATAAGGGCCGACCTGTAACGGGTGCCCCCGCGCCGGTCGGAGGAGACGGGCTCGCAACGGCACCGCGACATCGGTAAGAATCGGTGGCCCGCCCCTCCCGGGCGGCGGACCACCCGACCGAGTGTGAGGCCCTTCCCGACGTGTCCCTCGTCCTGCTCGTCGTCGGCACCGTCCTGGTGTCGATCGCCCTCTTCAACAAGCTGCCCCGCTACGTTCCCGGGTCCGTCCGCTCCGCCCGCCCCGGGGCCCTGGCCACCGCGCACCGCACCAGGGCCGCCCCCCGCGTCCGGATGGCATCGGCCCGGCTCACCGAGCAGGGGAAGGCGCTGCTCGCCGTGCTCGGCGGCAGCGCCCTGATCGTGGCCTTCTTCCTCACCCTGTCCGGTCTCTGAACGCGGCCGCCAGACCCGTCCGTGCCCGACGGACGCCCGCCGAACCCCCCGCACGGCTGCCCGCCAGACGCACCAGCAGACCTCCGGCGGCAGTGGCTGCGAGGCCGCCCGTGACGGCCGCCACCGTGGCCAGCCGGTCCCGGAAGCGCGTGTCACGGTGCGCGGCCAGCTCCGCGATCGCCCGGTCCGTGGTGCCGAAGGCCCCGCCGCAGAGCAGCGCGTCCAGCTCGCGGGGCCGCCAGTTCGCCCGCCACGGGCTCAGTGCCGCCGCCCCGCCCGGCACCGACGCCGTGCGCGGCTTCCAGCGGACGGGCTCGACCACGCCCCACGGCCCCGCTTCGGGCGCGGGCTCCGGGAGGTCCAGGGTCCGCGGTGCGGGGCCGTTGTAGCGCAGTTCCCCCGGGGCGTTGGCGATCATCTCCACCAAGAGCTTGGCGCACGCCCGGGCGTCGCCCAGCGCCGTGTGCTGGCCGGTCGGCCAGTCGCCGCTGAGCCGGAAGGAGGCCTTGGGAAGCGAGTACCGGTCGAGGTCGATCTGGGAGCGCAGCGCGCGCAGGGTGCACAGCCCGGACTGCCCCGTCGGCAGCCCGGCGGGCACCAGTTCCGAGCCGAGGAAGCGCAGCTCGAAGTCGAGGTTGTGGCTGACCACGACCGCCCCGGACAGCAGCTCCGCCAGACGGGGCGCCACCTGGGCGATGGTGGGGGCACCGATGGTGTCGCCGTCGCCGATCCCGTGGAACTCCTGCCCCCGCACCTTCGCGCGCGGGTCCACGAGGGTGCTGAACTCCTCGACGGGCTTGCCGTCGCCCCGCACGCGCACGACCGCGATCTCCACGATGCGCGCTCCCGAGCCCGGTTCGAGCCCCGTCGTCTCCATGTCGAGTACCGCGTACTCCAGCTCCGCCGCCCGGAGGCCGACCCTGCGCCGGGTCAGCGCGCCCATCCGCAGAGTTCCCATCGTGTGCCCCACTCCTTCGTCAGCGCCGTGCCACACGGCTGTTTCTCCTGGTGCGTACCGGCAACGACCTTACTCCCCGCGTCCGACAGCGAACCCCCAGCACGTATCACGGAGACCGGTCGTGTCATGGAACACGCTCGTACGCCGTCCCGGACTCCCGTGCGGCGCTCCCCGGCGAACCACGGACGGCCACCGGCCGCCACGGCGTCCGAGTGACCTGGACGGTCGGAAGAAAGGGGAGTTATGTAACGTTCTTACGCGTGTCCACCCGCCGGAGGACACCCCACGCACACCGAACCTCAACGGCGAGGAGAGCCCGCATGCCACAGAGCCCGCTACCCGAGTACGTCCCCCTGGCGGAGGCCGTCCGGTCCGGGATGCGCGAGAGCGTCCACTACGGCGCGGTCGTCGGGCTCTCCGCGTCCGGCGCGATCGCCTACGCGCGCGGCCCCGTGCACCAGGCCATGTTCCCGCGCTCCTCCGCCAAGCCCTTCCAGGCGCTGGCCTCGCTGCGCGCGGGCGCCTCCCTCACCGGCCCCTCCCTCGCCATCGCGGCCGGCAGCCACGGCGGGGAGGACTTCCACGCGGACGAGGCGAGGGGCATCCTCGCCGCCGCGGGTCTCGCGCCCGACGCCCTCCGGTGTCCGCCCGCCGCCCCGGGCGGCTCCGGTGCCCGCACCGCGTTCATCCGCGCGGGCCGCGAACCCGAGCGCCTGCTGATGAACTGCTCGGGCAAGCACGCCGCCATGCTGGCCGCGTGCGTCGCCCGGGGCTGGAGCACCGGCGACTACCTCGACCCGGGACACCCCCTCCAGCTCCTCGTCCGCGAGACCATGGAGGAGGTGTGCGGCGAGAAGGTGGCGCACACCGCCGTGGACGGCTGCGGAGCACCCCAGCTCGCCGTGACCCTGGCCGGGCTGGCCCGGGGCCTGTGGCGGATGCGCACCGCGCCCGAGGGCAGCCCCGAGCGGGCGGTCCTCGACGCGATGAGCGCCCACCCCGGGTACGTGTCGGGACCCGGCCGGATCGACACCGACCTGATGACCCGGATGCCGGGACTGGTCTCCAAGATCGGCGCCGACGGCGTCCTCGTTCTCAGCGCCGCCACGGGCGAGACCGTCGCGGTCAAGATCAGCGACGGCGACGCCGAGGAGCGGGCGCGTACCCTGGTCGCACTCGACGCACTGCGGACCCTCGGTGTGGACGTCTCCCCCGTCCAGGACCGGCTGCGCGTCGACGTCCACGGTGGTGGCGCCCCCGTCGGCGAGGTCCGCCCGCTCTGACGTCCCCCTCCCCCGGGAGGGACCACCGAAAGGCACACCACCGTGCGGGACACCCTGAACGACATCGTCGTCGTCGGCGCCGGAATGGCGGGACTGCACGCGGCCGAGGCGCTGCGCGCACACGGGTTCGAGGGACGGCTGACGCTCCTCGGTGAGGAGGCGCACCGCCCCTACTCGCGTCCGCCGCTGTCCAAGGAGGTGCTGACCGGTATCGGGATGGACCCCTCCGGGGGAGACCCGGGATGGCTGGTCGGCCACCGTTCACTGCGGCTGCGCGACGACGCGGCCGTCGACGCCCTGAACCTGGACTTTCGCCCCGGCACCCGGGCGGTGGCCCTGGACCCCTCCGCACGCGAGGTGGCCGTGTCCGGCACGGGCGGGGTCTCCGGGACCGTGCGCTACGACGGTCTGGTCATCGCCACGGGCGCGCGGGCCCGGCGCCCCGACACCGACCTGGCGGGGGTCCACGTGCTGCGCACGCTCGACGACGCCGAGGCGGTCCGTGCCGCGTTCGCCCCGGGGGGCCGCCTCGTGGTGGTGGGCGCGGGCTTCGTCGGCGCCGAGGTGGCCGCCAGTGCCCGTGCCGCGGGCATGGACGTGACCCTGGTGGAGGCGGCCGCGACGCCGCTCACCCGGGTGGTCGACCCGCGGATCGGCGGCATCCTGACCGAACTGCACCGCGAGAACGGCGTGGACGTGCGCCTCGGCGTCGGCGTGTCCGGCTTCGAGGGCGACGGCCGGGTGGAGAGGGTGCGGCTGGCCGACGGCAGCGCCGTGGAGGCGTCGCTCGTGGTCGCCGGGATCGGCGTGCACCTGAACACGGAGTGGCTGCGCGGGTCGGGGGTGGAGCTGCTGGGCGACGGCGCGGTCGCGTGCGACGAGTACTCGGCGACGTCGGTCCCCGACGTGTACGCGGTCGGCGACCTCGCGAACTGGCCGCACCCGCGCTACGGCGGCCGGATCCGGCTGGAGCACTGGACCAACGCGGGCGAGCAGGGGGAGGCCGCGGCCCGCAACCTGCTCGCCGGGGAGGGCCGGACGCCTTTCACCCCGGTGCCCTACTTCTGGTCGGACCAGTACAAGATGAAAATCCAGCTGCTGGGGCAGGGCGCTCCGGCCGATCAGGTCGCCTTCGTGCACGGCGCCCCGGAGGACCGAAAGTTCGTGGCCTTCCTCGGCCGGGGCGGGATGCTCACCGGGGTGCTGGGGCTGCGCTCCACCCCCAGGACGATGCGTTACCGGGGGCTGCTGGAGAGGCCGACCTCGTGGGAGGAGGCCCTGGCGGCGGCGGGGGTCACCCCAGCACGGTGATGGCCCGCTTGGGGCACAGCCGCTCGGCCCGGCGGACGCGGTCGTGGGCGGCGGCGGGGGGCTCCTCCGTCAGCAGGTGGAGGAGGTCGTCGTCGCGGACCTCGAACACCTCCGGTGCCGCTCCCACGCACAGGGCGTTGCTCTCGCACTGGTCGTAGTCGACCTCGACTCGCATGCTCGTTCACCTCTCGCTCGGACGGCGGCGCACGACCGACCCTAGTGTGCGGCATCGGCCGAGACGCTTTTCCGGCGCGCGGGGGTTTCCCCCATCAGGCCAGACGGGGCACTCCAGGGAATCATTCGGGCCTTTGGTGAACCTCTGGCGTCATCGGGCTGTCCCACTGCACGACAGCACGGGCCGTCCGCGCCGTCGTGGAAAGGGGTGGCATGTCGAGCGAGCGCACGACCGGTGGGGACGCGGAGTCCCCCGATGGTGGAACAGGTCCCGGAGCGACCTCCGGGGATCTGCAGGAGGACGGGTCCTGCGGAGAGCCCGCAGGGGCGCGTGTCACGGCCCCTCCGGTGGACGCGGGTCCCCACCCCTTTCCGGCGCACCCGCGTGAGCCGCATCCGCGGAACGGCCCGTACTCCCCTCCCGCCCAGACCTACGCGGAGCGGTACCAGCAGCAGCACCACTTCTGGCAGTCGCGGCCCAGGCTCCCCCTACCGGCGGCCCCCGCGTGGCTGCCCGTCGCGCTGCTCGGCGTGGGGGTGGTGGCGGCCCTGCTGGCCACCTTCGACCGTCCCGGGATCGGGCTGGTGATCACGGGCGCGGTCGCGGGGCTGACCGCCATGGCCGCCCTGACGGTGCGCCCCTCCGCCCCCGGGGGCAGCGGCACCGACGGGGTCGGCGGCACCGGAGCGGACGGGGACGTGAGGGCCCCGGATGTCCTCCCGGCCGAGAACGTCCCCGACGGGGCGTCAGTGCGGGAGGCGGCGGAGGGCGGCGCCGACCCGGTCCCGGGCGCGGAGGCCGAGGCCCCCGGCGAGGAAGCCTCCCCCACCGTCGTCGCGGACACCGCCGGGCACCGGCCCGACCGCCACGCCCGCACCTGGTCGGCGGTCTACGGCGTGATCGCCGCAGCCCTGCTCCTCACGGCGGCCCTCCGCGACGCGGGCTGGGTGCTGTTCTGGACGCTCACCTCGTCCTTCTTCTTCGCGTCGCTGGCGTTCTCCGCCCGCAACCCCTCCTCGCGCGGGGGCGCGGTCGGCGTGCTCACCGGGGCGTTCAGCCTGTTCCGCGACCTGCCCTCCACACCACGGTTCCTGATGCGGCCCCTGCAGGGCGGGCGCGGGCGCCGCCTGGTGGGGCCCGTCCTGCTCACCACGGCCGTCACGGGCGGCCTCCTGCTCGTCTTCGGCGTGCTCTTCTCGTTCGCCGACGCGGTCTTCGCGAGCTACATGGCCCGGATGTTCGAGGGCGTGTTCTCGGGGTCGACGTTCTCCGAGGGGTTCGGCAGGCTGTTCGCCACGCTGGCGACCGTGCTGTTCACCGGCTCGGCGGTGCTGACCGCCACGCGCCGCCGCGCACCGCGGCCCGCTCCGGTCGACCAGCCCGGCCCCGCGAGCGCTCCCCAGGCCCCGCCCCTGCCCGTGTGGGTGTGGACCATCCCGCTCGGCGCCCTGGTCCTGCTGTTCGCCGCCTTCCTCGGGGTGCAGGCCGTCGCCATGTTCGGCGGCGACGACCACGTCCAGCGGGTCGCCGGGGTCACCTACGCCGAGTACGCGCGCCAGGGCTTCTTCCAGCTGGTGGTCGTCAGCCTGCTGGTGCTGTGTGTCATCGCGGTCGCCGTGCACGTCCTGCCGTCACGGCCCGCGGCCGTCCGCACCCTGCGCAACGTCCTGCTCGGGCTCCTGTGCGTGCTCACCCTGGTCATCCTCGCCTCGGCCATGATGCGGCTCCAGCTCTACATCGACGCCTACGGCCTGACCCGGCTGCGGATCAGTGCGGAGGCGTGGATCGCGTGGAGCGCAGGGGTGTTCGGTCTGGTCGTCGCCGCCGGGGTACTCAACACCCTGGGCCGCCCGGCCGCCTGGCTGCCCCGCGTCACCACGGCCCTGGCCGGTGTCGCCCTGGCCGTGTTCGCCTACGGCAACCCCGACCTGCGCATCGCCGAGAGCCACCACGACCTGGAGTCGGCCCAGGTCGACACCTGGTACCTGAGGTACCTGTCCGCCGACGCCCTGCCCGCTCTACTGGAGCTGGAGGGCGACGACCGCGGGTGCGCGCTGGTCGTACTCGCGGACCGCCTGGACGATCCCGGCGGGCAGGGTTTCGCGTCCTGGAACCTGTCCCGGCACCGGGGCGCCCTGGAGACCGGACTGTTCGACAACATCGACGAGCAGGGGAACGCGGGCTGCTGGGAGCGGTACCCGTCCGGCTACTGACGCCCTCCCGGGGTCGGGCCGCATGGACCGACCCGGCTCCGGGGCCGTCCTGCGCGGGAGCGGTCCCGGAGGGCGTCCGCTCGGGCGCTCTCCGGGACCGGCGTCACTTCGCCGCGAAGCGGTCGGTCGCCTCGATGAGACGGTCGAGGATGCCCGGCTCGCTGAACGCGTGGCCGGCGTCGTCCACGATGTGGAACTCCGCTTCGGGCCACGCCCTGTGCAGGTCGTGGGCCGTGCGCACCGGCGTGCACACGTCGTAGCGGCCCTGCACGATCACCCCGGGGATGTGCCGGATCGCCTCGGCCCCGTCCACGAGCTGGTTCGGTTCGAGGAACCCCTTGTTGACGAAGTAGTGGTTCTCGATCCGGGCGAACGCCAGCGCGTAGTCCTCGTCCGCGTGGTGCTCCCGCAGGGACGGGTCGGGCAGCAGGGTGACCGTGGACCCCTCCCACACGCTCCACGCGCGGGCGGCCTCCAGCCGCACCTCCCGGTCGGGGGAGCCCAGGCGTCGCGCGTAGGCGGCGACGAGGTCGTCGCGCTCCTCCTCGGGGATGGGCTCCAGGTAGGCCTCCCACAGGTCCGGGAAGAGGTTCGAGGCGCCCTCCTGGTAGAACCAGCGCAGCTCCTCGTCCCGCAGCGTGAAGATGCCGCGCACGACCAGCTCGCTGACACGGTCCGGGTGCTTCTGCGCGTAGGCCAGCGCCAGACAGCTCCCCCAGGAGCCGCCGAAGACCTGCCAGCTCTCCGCGCCGATCATCTCGCGCAGCCGCTCCATGTCCTCCACCAGCGCCCACGTGGTGTTCGTGGACAGGTCGACGTCCATCTGTCCGGCGTGCGGGGTGGAGCGGCCGCAGTTGCGCTGGTCGAACAGCAGGATCCGGTACCGGGCCGGATCGAAGAGCCGCCGGTGGTCGGGGACGCAGCCGCCGCCGGGCCCGCCGTGCAGGAACACCACGGGCTTGCCCTCGGGGTTGCCGCACAGCTCCCAGTAGACGCGGTGTCCGTCGCCGGCGTCGAGCATTCCCGAGTCGTACGGCTCGATGGGCGGGTACAGAGTGCGCAAGGCGTGAGCCCTTTCCTGGATGTGGCTTCCCCGCCGGACGTTCCCGGCGGGGGTGGAGGGTGGTGTGCGTGGGGCGTACGGTGCGGTGACCCGTGCCCCGGAGGTTCCGGGGTCGGCATGGGACGGCGGCGGGTGTCCCCCACGCCGGGCCCCGAGCGGCCACGCGGGGGTGCGGGGCCCGGTCAGATCCGGTCGAGGAGCTGCGCCTTCTTCGCGCTGAACTCCTCGTCGGTGAGCAGCCCCTCGGAGTGCAGGCGACCGAGTTCTCGGATCGTGGCGAAGACCGCCTCGCTGTCGTCGTCCGCCGAAGCGCCCCCGCCCAGGGCCGCGGGGGCCTCCACCGGCGCGTCCGCGGGTGGGACGTGGGCGTTGATGGTGGCGGCCATCAGCAGCGTCTCGTCGCTGCCCTTCGACCCGTGCGAGGCCAGCGTGAAGAAGTCGTGGTCGAGCTTGGCCGCCTCCGGGAGGGTGGCGCCGCGCAGCACGATCCGCAGGTAGCCCTCGGTGACGTCCACCGGGGGGTGCCACTCGGCGGCCTGGATCTCGGACAGCTGGAAGGTACGCGACTTCTCCTTCTCCTTGGCCGTGCCGGCCAGCCAGCCGTCCCACTGGAGGCGGACCCGGGTCCCGTCGAAGGAGGCGGACCCCTCCGCCGTGCGGACCTGGAGCGGGGGCTTGCCGACCAGTCCCCGGGCGACCTCCTGGGCGACGATCTCCCCGGTGAGGGTCTCCCGTGCGTAGCGGGCCGACGAGGCGATCTGCTCGGAGTGGTACTCGGCGACGAGCTCGACGTCGTGGGGGCCGGTGAGCAGCAGCGGGGTGGGAGCGCCCCTGCCGGGAGCGCCCAGGGCCGCGTAGGGGTCGACACCGTCGGCGAGTCCGAGACGCAGCCGCCACCCGCGTCTGCGGTCGCCCGGGTCGAACTCGACCTCGCGGACGGCCGCCAGCGGGACCGTGCAGCTTCCGAGGGATGTGAACAGGGTGGGTACCTTGCGGCCGGAGCCGAAACGGATGCGGACCGCCTCGTCGTCGATCCGCCAGGTTCCGTGGTGTCCGCGCAGTTCCTCCATGTCCACACATCCTAGAGCCAGCCCGGGCAGCCCTAGGGGAGGCGTCGGGGGCTCCCATCCCGGGTAGGACAAACGGGGCACACCCGTTCCTCCGCCCTCTCCGGGCGGAGACCGTGGACAGTGCGGTCGGCGCCCTGTCCTCTCAACCGGAGGTCGCCAGACATGTCGAAAGAGATGGCCGCCGCGGGTGCGGCGGAGTTCCGCGCCGCACGGGACCTGCTCCTGTCGCACCGCACGGACCAGGAGACCGCCCACCGCGAGTTCACGTGGCCGAGGCCGGACGTTTTCAACTGGGCGCTCGACTTCTTCGACGAGGTCGCCGAGCGGCGCCCGGACCGGACCGCCCTGTGGATCGTGGAGGACGACGGCAGCGAGGTCAAGTACACCTACCGCCACCTGTCGGAGCGCTCCAACCAGGTGGCGAACTGGCTGCTCGGCCAGGGTGTGCGCGCCGGCGACCGGATCATGGTGATGCTCGGCAACCAGGTGGAGCTGTGGGAGACCACCCTGGCGGCCGTCAAGCTCGGCGCGGTCGTCGCCCCGACCGCCACCGTCCTGTCCGAGGGCGACCTCGTGGACCGGCTGGAACAGGGCGAGATCGCGCACGTGGTGTGCTCGGTCGCCGAGACCCGGAAGTTCGCGCCGCTCCGGGGCCACTGGACGCGGATCTGCGTGGGGTACATGGACGGGTGGCTGAGCTACCCCGACTCCGAACACGCGGGGTTGGAGTTCCACCCACCGCACCGGGCCGATCCCGACGACCCGCTCCTGCTGTACTTCACCTCGGGGACGACGTCGCGTCCCAAGATGGTCACCCACACGCAGCGGTCCTACCCCGTGGGCCACTTGTCCACCATGTACTGGCTGGGGGTCCGCCCGGGCGACATCCACCTCAACGTGTCCGTTCCTGGGTGGGGCAAGCACGCCTACAGCAGCGTGTTCGGGCCGTGGAACGCCGAGGCGACGGTCCTGGTCCTCAACCAGGAGCGGTTCGACCCCGGGCGGCTGCTGGACGAGGTGGTGCGCTGCGGCGTGGACACCCTGTGCGCGCCGCCGACGGTGTGGCGGATGCTCCTCCAGTCCGACCTTTCCGCGTGGAAGGTGGGGCTGCGCGAGGCCCTGGCCGCCGGGGAACCGCTCAACCCCGAGGTGGTCGACCGGGTGCGGGACGCGTGGGGGATGACCGTCCGCGACGGGTTCGGCCAGACCGAGACGACACTGATCATCGGCAACGGGCCGGGCCAGGAGGTCCGCCCCGGGTCCATGGGGCGTCCCATGCCCGGCTACGACATCGTGCTGGCCGACCCGGCCACCGACGAACTGTCCGACACCGGGCAGATCTGCGTGGACATGACCCAGAACCCCGTCGGGGTGATGAAGGGGTACACCGACAACCCCGACCGCACCCGCGAACTGACCCGCCGGGGGCGCTACCGCACCGGTGACATCGCGAGCCGGGACTCGACCGGCCACATCACCTACATCGGTCGGATCGACGACGTTTTCAAGGCCTCGGACTACCGCATCTCACCCTTCGAGCTCGAAAGCGTCCTGATCGAGCACGCGTACGTGGCCGAGGCTGCGGTGGTGCCCTCGCCCGACCCGCTGCGCCTGTCGGTCGCCAAGGCGTACGTGACCCTGGCCGAGGGGGTGCCGCCCGACGCGGACACCGCACGGGCCGTCCTGGCCCACGCGCGTGCGCGGCTGTCGCCGTACAAGAGGGTCCGCCGCCTGGAGTTCGCCGAGCTGCCCAAGACCGTGTCCGGTAAGATCCGACGTGTACAGCTGCGCACGGCCGAGTCCGAGCGCGGTGCGGTCACCGACGGTACGCGCAACCCCCACGAGTTCTGGGAGGAGGACCTCCCGGACCCGAAGGGTTGACCGCTCGGGGTCCGCGGGCGGTTCCGACCGGCTCCGTTCGCCGTTGCCGCGGCTCTCCACGGAAATGACGTCTCACGTTCCGAGACGCCCATGCCCCCCTTCGGCCGGTGTGGTGTTTCCCATCCTGTGACCCGCGTCGGCCCTTCGGGGTGGCACCGCCCCGCACACACGGCCGCGCTAGTGTCTTCGTGGCGACAGCGCGACAGTCAGTGCGACACAAGGACAGACGGGACCAAGGGGAACTACACGATGCCGAGCACGAACGACACACGGGTGGCAAGCTACACGCCGCTCATCGCCCCCCAGGACCTGCTCGCCGAACTCCCGCTGGGCCCCGAGCGCAGCGCTCTGGTGGAGGACTCGCGTACCGAGGTCAAGGGGGTGCTGGACGGCGACGACGACCGGCTCCTGGTCGTCGTGGGACCCTGCTCGGTGCACGACCCCGAGTCCGCCATGGACTACGCCCGACGGCTGGCCCAGCTGGTGCCGTCGCTGCGCGAGGAGCTGTGCGTGGTGATGCGCGTGTACTTCGAGAAGCCGCGTACCACCGTCGGTTGGAAGGGCCTCATCAACGACCCCCACCTGGACGACACCTACGACGTCCACCACGGTCTGCGCCTCGCCCGCAAGCTGCTCCTCGACATCAACTCCCTCGGCCTGCCCGCCGGAACCGAGTTCCTCGACCCGATCACCCCTCAGTACATCGCCGACGTGGTCTCCTGGGGCGCCATCGGCGCCCGCACGACGGAGAGCCAGGTGCACCGCCAGCTCAGCAGCGGCCTGAGCACCCCGGTCGGCTTCAAGAACGGCACGGACGGGGACGTGCAGGTCGCCGTGGACGCGGTCGGGGCGGCCTCCGCCTCGCACACCTTCTTCGGCGTCGACCCGGCCGGGGCCGGCTCGGTCGTCGTCACCGAGGGCAACCCGGACTGCCACGTGATCCTGCGCGGCGGTCGCAGCGGCCCCAACTTCGACGCCGAGCCGGTCGGCGCCGCCCTCGACACCATCGAGAACGCGGGCCTGCCCCGCCGCCTCATGATCGACGCCAGCCACGCGAACAGCGGCAAGGACCACAAGCGCCAGGCCGGCGTGGCCGCCGCGATCGCGGCCCAGGTCGCCGACGGCCAGAAGGGCATCATCGGCGTCATGCTGGAGAGCTTCATCGTCGAGGGCGCCCAGAAGCTCGGCGACCCGGCGGAGCTGACCTACGGCCAGTCGATCACCGACAAGTGCATGGGGTGGGAGACCACCGGCGAGGTGCTGACCCAGCTCGCCGAGGCCGTGCGGCAGCGCCGCAAGAACACCGCCTGACACACCCGCCCGACCGGCCCCGCCCGCCCAGGTCTGCGGGGCCGGTCGGGGCGCCGCCCGGGGTCAGTCCCCCGCCGCCTCCCCGGGAAGCGCGCCGAACTCCACCAACAGCTCACGGGCCAGGGGTTCGCGCAGCTCGGCGTCGGCGTCCCCGTCCATCTCAAGGCGCAGGGCGAAGGTGTACAGGTCCTCACCGCGCTCCACCCAGCCGACCCACCAGCCGTGGGCGGGGTCGACGTCCCCCGCCCAGCCGCTCTTGGCGTAGAGGGTGTGGCCGTCGCCCTCCTCCACGAGGGCGATCTCACGCAGCGCCTCCTGGTGCGCCGCGTCGACCGGCAGCTCGGCGCGGGCCAACGAGGCCAGGAACTCGGTCTGCTCCACGGCGGAGATCTCCAACGGGCCCTCCAGCCAGAACCGGTCCCGCACGTCCTCCCCGCCGACGTCGCGGTTGCCGTACTCGAACCGGTCCACCCAGGCCGCCATCCGCTCGTGCCCCACCCTGCGGGCCAGCTCCTGGTAGACCGGGACGTTCGAGGCGGGGAAGGCCTCCCGCAGGGACATGTCCTGTTCCCACGCCTGGACGCGCTGCGGTTCCCCGCCGTAGGGCAGCACCTCGTCCAGGCCCGACACCGCCCCCGTCTCCAGCCCGATCAGGGTGTTGGCCATCTTGAACGTGGACGCGGGTACCGCGCGCACGTGGGCGGCCTCCGCCCCGACCAGCGTCGACTCCCTGGCCCGGGTGTCGTGGAGGACGAACGTGCCCTCCACACCCGCCTCGGCGAACACCGACTCCAGGTCCTCCCGCTCCACCGTGGCCACGTCGCCGCGCTGCTGCGGCGGTCGCGCCCCCGCCAGGCCCTCGTCCGGCGCCCCCGTCCCACCGTCGCCGCCCTGCGCGCACGCGGTCCCGGCGGTCAGGGTGAGGGCGCACCCGGCGGCGAGCAGCGCCGCGCCGGTCCGCCGCGACCTCACCCGCGCCACCGGATCCTCCGTCTCCCGCGGTCGGCCCGTCGTCCGGATCCCGTGCCCGTCGGTTCGCACCCGTCATCCCTCCCACGCAGGAAGCCCGTTCCCGGTTCACGCTAACCCGCGGTGCTCCCCGACGCGAAGGGTTTGGCCGGAGTGCCCGCGCCCGGGCCACGGCTCCTCCGCCGCCCGGCACCGCGGTACCGGGGCCCGCCCCCGGCACGGGCTCTCTTGGGTGCCGTGTTCGCCCGCTGCTAGTCTGAACGTGTTGCTGACCCCGTACGGGAGAGTGCCCGCGTATCCATCGCGGGCCGCCGAAGGAGCAATCCCTCCCCAAGACAACCTCTCAGGCACAGCGGACCGTACGGGCGAGACCACTCTGGAAAGCAGGGACCGGTGTCCCTCGCCGAAGGTGCAAGCCACGCCGAGCGCGCGGTGAAGCTCTCAGGCACAGATGACAGAGGGGGAGGATGGCAACGCCTCTGCACGACACGACGCCCATCCTCTCGGGAGTGCCCATGTCAGATCCCGCATCAGCGCCGCGCGCCACAGCGCTCCGCGAGGTCCACGAGAAGGCCGGAGCCACGCTGGTCGACTTCGCCGGATGGCTCATGCCGCTGCGCTACGGCAGCGAGACCGCCGAGCACAAGGCGGTCCGCGAGGCCGCCGGGCTCTTCGACCTCTCCCACATGGGCGAGATCCGCCTCACAGGCCCGCAGGCCGCCGAGGCCCTCGACTTCGCCCTGGTCGGCCACCTGTCCAAGGTCAAGGTCGGCCGTGCCCGCTACACCATGATCACCAACGCCGGGGGCGGCGTCCTGGACGACCTCATCGTCTACAGGCTGGGCGAGGAGGAGTACCTCGTCGTGGCCAACGCCGCCAACGTGCCCGTGGTCTCCGCCGCGTTGGCCGAACGCGCCGAGGGCTTCGACGTCGAGGTCGCGGACGAGTCCGCCGACCACGCGCTGATCGCGGTCCAGGGGCCGCGCGCCGTCGAGATCCTGGCTCCGCTCACCGACGCGAACCTGGACGACATCCGCTACTACGCGGGCTACGAGCACACCGTCGCCGGCCTGCCCGTCCTGCTCGCCCGCACCGGCTACACGGGCGAGGACGGTTTCGAGATCTTCGTCCGGCCCGCCGAGAAGGCACCCCAGGTCTGGGACGCCCTCATGGCCGAGGGCGAGCGGCACGGGCTCGTCCCGGCCGGGCTGTCGGCCCGCGACACCCTGCGCATGGAGGCCGGGATGCCCCTGTACGGGCAGGAGCTCAACGACGGGCTCACCCCCTTCGACGCCGGGCTGGGCCGCGTGGTCAAGTTCGACAAGGACGGCGACTTCGTGGGCCGCACGGCCCTGGAGGAGGCTTCCCGCACCTCCCGCCCCCGCCGCCTCATCGGCCTCGTCGCGCGCGGGCGCCGCCCGCTGCGCAAGGGCCAGGACGTCCTCCGCGACGGCGTGACCGTCGGAACACTCACCAGTGGCGCGCCCTCCCCCACCCTGGGCCGTCCCATCGCCATGGCCTACGTGGACGGCGACCTCGACACCTCGGCCGGCGCGTTCACCGTGGACGTGCGAGGCAGGGGCGAGGACGTCGACGTGGTCGAACTGCCGTTCTACAAGCGGCAGTCGTAGAAGCAGGGGCCTTCACACCCCGAAGGCCCGTACGCCCCGCGCGGCGGGATCCCCGGACCGGGGACCGGCACACACGGGGCGTGACCGGGCGTAGGCCGGGCCGGGCAGCCGTACGGGCGCACGGCAGGAAAATGGAACACCTCCAAGGAGAGTTGAAGTGAGCGTTCCCACGGAGCTGGGTTACACGGCCAAACACGAGTGGGTCGTGGTCGAGGACGGGATCGCCACCGTCGGCATCACGTCGTTCGCCGCCGAGGCCCTGGGCGACATCGTCTACGTCGAGCTGCCCGAGGTGGGCGGCGAGGTGACCGCCGGTGAGCCGAGCGGAGAGGTGGAGTCCACCAAGTCCGTCAGCGACATCTACTCACCGGTCAGCGGCGAGGTCGTCGAGGTCAACGAGTCCCTCGCGGACGCACCCGAGACGGTCAACTCCGCCCCCTTCGAAGGCGGTTGGCTGTTCAGGGCCCGGATCACCGAGGAACCCTCCGGACTGCTCTCCGCCGAGGAGTACACGAAGCTGACCGAAGGCGAGGAGTAGGCCCCCGATGGCTACTGACAACACGCTCAACCAGACCCTGAGCGAACTGGACCCCGAGGTGTCGGCCGCGGTCGACGCGGAGCTGGCCCGCCAGCGCGACACCCTGGAGATGATCGCCTCGGAGAACTTCGCACCCCAGGCGGTGATCGAGGCCCAGGGCACCGTCCTGACCAACAAGTACGCCGAGGGCTACCCGGGCCGCCGCTACTACGGCGGGTGCGAGCACGTCGACGTCGTGGAGCAGCTCGCCATCGACCGCGCCAAGGCGCTGTTCGGTGCCGAGCACGCGAACGTGCAGCCGCACTCGGGCGCGCAGGCCAACACGGCCGTGTACTTCGCGCTGCTCAAGCCGGGCGACACCATCCTGGGACTGGACCTGGCCCACGGCGGCCACCTGACCCACGGCATGCGGATCAACTACTCCGGCAAGATCCTCGACGCGGTGGCCTACCACGTGCGCGACGAGGACGGCACCGTCGACTACGACGAGGTCGAGGCGCTCGCCAAGGAGCACCAGCCGAAGATGATCGTCGCGGGCTGGTCGGCGTACCCGCGCCAGCTGGACTTCGCCCGTTTCCGGGAGATCGCGGACTCCGTCGGCGCTCTGCTGATGGTGGACATGGCGCACTTCGCGGGCCTGGTCGCGGCCGGACTGCACCCCAACCCGGTGCCGTTCGCCGACGTGGTCACCACCACCACGCACAAGACGCTCGGCGGCCCGCGCGGCGGCATGATCCTCACCAAGGCCGAGTACGCCAAGAAGATCAACTCCGCGGTGTTCCCCGGTATGCAGGGCGGGCCGCTGGAACACGTGATCGCCGCCAAGGCGGTCTCGTTCAAGGTGGCCGCGGGCGAGGAGTTCGCCGAGCGCCAGCGCCGCACCGTCAGCGGTGCGCGCCTGCTCGCCGAGCGCCTGACCCGGCCGGACATGGCCGAGGTCGGCGTCAAGGTCGCCTCCGGGGGCACGGACGTGCACCTGGTCCTGGTGGACCTGGTGAACTCCCAGCTCAACGGCCAGGAGGCGGAGGACCGCCTGCACGGCATCGGGATCACGGTCAACCGCAACGCGGTGCCCAACGACCCGCGTCCGCCCATGGTCACCTCCGGGCTGCGGATCGGTACCCCGGCCCTGGCCACGCGCGGTCTCGGCGACGAGGACTTCGCCGAGGTCGCCGACGTCATCGCCGAGGCGCTCAAGCCGGAGTTCGACGCGGCCGCACTGCGCGGCCGGGTCCAGGCGCTGACCGCCAAGTACCCGCTCTACCCCAACCTGTAGAGCCCCGCCGTGCGGGGCTCCGCGCCCCGCACGGCGTTTTCCCGGCCCTGTACTCAATGAGGAGGACAGCCATGGCCATCAGCGCGTTCGACCTGTTCAAGATCGGTATCGGACCGTCCAGTTCGCACACGGTCGGCCCGATGAAGGCGGCACGCACGTTCGTGGCCGGACTGCGCGAGGCGGGCCTGGACGACGGCGTGGCCCGCGTCCGAGCCGAGCTGTACGGGTCCTTGGCGCTCACCGGCAAGGGGCACGGAAGCGACACCGCCGTGGTGCTGGGACTGCTGGGGCACACACCCGAGCACGTGGACGTGGACGCGGTGCCCGCGCTCGTCCAGAAGGTGCGGGACGAGGGGGCCCTGTTCCTGGGCGGCCCGGACGGGCCGCGTGTGGCCTTCGATCCGGCCGTCGACGTGGACTTCCGCCGTAGGGAGAACCTGCCCGACCATCCGAACGGGATGCGTTTCGTGGCACTGGACTCCCGGGGCGCCGAACTCGCCGCGAAGGTGTACTACTCGGTCGGCGGCGGTTTCGTCGTGGACGAGCGTGCCGCGGGGGCCGACCGGATCACACCGGACGTCACCGTCGTCCCGCACCCGTTCGACAGCGCCGAGGAACTGCTGGAGATCTGTGCCGACACCGGCAAGTCGATCAGCGCGGTGATGCTCGCCAACGAGCAGGCGTTCGGGCGCACCCCGGAGCAGATCCGCGCCGAACTCCTGGTCATCTGGACCGCGATGCGCCAGAGCGTGCGCCGGGGGGTGACGACCGAGGGCAGCCTGCCCGGCGGCCTGAAGGTGCCGCGCCGGGCGCACCGCCTGTACCGGCAGCTGGGCGGCAATTGCGACGAGTCCGGCCTGTTGGCACCGACCGGGGTGGACCCCGACCCGATGCGCGGCAGCGACTGGATCACCCTGTACGCCCTGGCCGTCAACGAGGAGAACGCGGCGGGCGGGCGCGTGGTGACGGCGCCGACCAACGGTGCCGCGGGCATCGTCCCGGCGGTGCTGCACTACTACCTGCACTTCAGCCCCGGAGCCGGCGACGAGGGCGTGGTGCGCTTCCTGCTCACCGCCGCGGCGATCGGCATCCTGTTCAAGCAGAACGCCTCGATCTCGGGCGCGGAGGTGGGCTGCCAGGGCGAGGTGGGGTCGGCCTCCTCGATGGCCGCCGCCGGTCTGGCCGAGGTGCTGGGCGGCACCCCCGCGCAGGTGGAGAACGCCGCGGAGATCGCCATGGAGCACAACCTGGGGCTGACCTGCGACCCGATCGGCGGTCTCGTTCAGGTGCCGTGCATCGAGCGCAACGCGCTCGCCTCGGTGAAGGCGATCAGCGCGACCCGGATCGCGCTGCGCGGCGACGGCAGCCACTTCGTGTCGCTGGACAAGGTCATCCGCACCATGCGCGACACCGGCCGCGACATGCACGACAAGTACAAGGAGACCTCGCGCGGCGGCCTCGCCGTCAACGTCATCGAGTGCTGAGGGCCGCCGCTGCGACCCCGGCCCTGGGGCTTCTCACGGCCGCCCTTCCACGCGTTGTTAACAACATGAAGGCATGACCCCTGCGAACACTCGCGGACAACGGCGCTTTGACGGCTTCCACTCTCCTGAACCCCGTTGACCAGGCCGGATATCACAGGGGTGGACGCGGATCCAGTCGACCAATGTGGTGTTAACAAAAATTGCGCACCACAGTGCGCTTGCCCTCTCTGGGGAGCACGTGTACCGTGGACACCAGTTGGACGACGTGAGGGCCCCGTGAACCAGAAGGGCTGCCCGCACCGCCACGCCCCCGGACACAGCTGTGCCCCGGGTGGCGTGCTGAGCAGAGGCGGCCCGGGGCTTACGTGCTCGACAGTACCACGCAGAACTCGGAGCAGACAGCCCCCCATCCCCAGGCCGAGACGGAAGAAGGCCCTGTTGAGCGACGACATGCCGGAGTGGATGTACACCGTCTACTCGCGTCCGCGCCTGACTCCCTACATCGCCAGCTGCGACGGGGACGCCACCAGGGCGGCCCACCTGTACCACTGGAACGTCGCCGTCTCCGCCGCCTTCTACCAGCCCCTGCACGTCCTCGAACTGGCACTGCGCAACTCCATGCACGACCGGTTGTGCGACCGCTTCGGGCGAGCGGACTGGTGGCACGCGGCTCCGCTCCACTCCAAGGGCTCCCAACTCGTCGACCAGGCGAGGGACACCTGCCTCCGAAGGGGGTCCCTCGCGGCTCCGGACGACATCGTCACCGAGCTGTCCTTCGGATTCTGGTCGTTCCTGCTGGTCGCCCGGTACGACCGCAGCCTCTGGCGAACGGCCCTGCACAGCGCCTTCCCCTTCTACGGCGGGCCCCGCGAGGACCTGCGCAAGGAAGTGGACTACCTACGCACCTTCCGCAACCGGATCATGCACCACGAGCCCATCCACCACCGCCATCTGGAAGCGGACCACAGCACGATCTACCGCGTCCTGTCCTGGGTCAACCCGGAGGCGGCCAGCGGCATCAGGCACCTGGACCGGGTCCCCGAAGTACTCCGGGTCAAGGAGCAGATGTGCCGGGGCGACCTTCCGCCGAGCGACTGAGGAGAACCACCGTGGACGAGAGCAGGCCGACACTCGTGTCACGCGCGCAACTGGCCAGGTACGCCGGGGTCAGCCGCGCCGCGGTCACCAACTGGCGCAAGCGCGGACCCGACTTCCCCGAACCGGCGGACGCCGAACGGGAGCTCTTCGACCTTGGCCAGGTAGCCGACTGGCTCTCCTCGCGCGCCGTACCCGCCAACACTCGCCACCCGCACGAGCCGGCCGGTACCACCTACGCCGACCGTGTGCGTGCCAACGCCAGGACCCAGGACGCAGGAGGGCTTCCTCCCTCCACCACACCCGACGGGGAAGGGAAGGGTTCCAAGGAGACCGTCCGAGAGGTCGAGCGCCTGCTCTGGCATGCTCGGGACGAGCTCCGCGGCCACTTGTCTTCCCCCGATACCTGCTACACCCTTCTCAACCTCCTGTACATGTGCGCGGAGCACACGGACGCCTGGCGCAGACTACTGCTACACACCGAGCTCCAGACCGATTCCGCGAACCTGCCGGACGACGTCGCGACCGTCCTCCACCCTCGGTTTCTCCGTTCTCTCGACGCGTTGAGCGCGAAGATCCTGTACACGACCCTCAGGGACATCACGCTCATCGGTTCCGGCGATGACCGCCGGGAGAAACTGGCCGCCGCCTTCGACCTCCTACTCGCGGTCCTGGAGGAGGACAGGTCCACAGGAATCCTGCGCACCCCGGACAGCCTGGTGGAAGCGATCGTCGGACTGCTCGTCACCGACACCGTGTCTTCCACCCATGTCCACGATCCGTTCTGCCGAACCGGGGAGTTCCTGCTCGCCGCGGAGCGGCTGCTGCGAACCGGTCCCTCCTCACCCCAACGGTTCAGCGGTGCCGGAGAGACCGTCGATCAGACGTGGACCGCGAGGATGAACCTCCACATCCACAACGTGGAAGCCGACCTCTTGGAAGGGTCCGTCGAGCCAGGGCTGCTCCCGGACCTTCCCCGAGCTGACCTCGTCATCACCAACCCACCGTTCAACGCGCGACCGCCGATCGTCTTCGGTCCTCCGGACGCCCCACCACTCGACTGGCCCACACTCGCCCGTTGGGGCGACCGTTACTTTCCCTACGGGCGCCCCCCGGAGTCGAACGCGAACTTCGCCTGGCTCCAGCACGTCGTGACGATGCTCGCCCCGAACGGCAGAGCCGGTGTCCTGATGCCGACCAACGCCGCCTTCTCCGAACACCAGGACGAACGGTCGATCCGTTCCGCCATGGTCGAGGACGGGGCCGTGGAGGGTGTGGTGGCGTTTCCCGGTCAGCTCTTCCCGAAGACGAGCATCCCCGTGAGCCTGTGGCTGCTGCGCCACCCCACCGGAAGTTGTTCCGAGGTGCTGTTCATCGACGCCAGTGATGTGGGCGCGATGGCCTCCCGGACCCGCCGTGTACTCCGCCCTCATGACATCGTCGCCATCCACTCCGCCCACCAGTCCTGGAGGCACGAGGGAACCCTCGCAGACGAGTGGTCCGATATGGGACGCGTCGTGGGGATCGAGGAGATCCGAAACCGGGACCACTCACTCCATCCGCCGTCCTACATCACGGCAGGTCACAAATCCGAGGACGCCGAAGCGCGGGCGGCCGAAAAGTTCGGCCGCCTGGCCTGTCGACTCACCGCTCTGGAGTCACGGGCCCACGAGACCGATGCCAGAGCCCGCCACCTGCTCCAGGAGGTACACCGGTGGATTCCCTGATCGGCCCTCTTCCCGCTGGTTGGCATGAACAGCCCCTCGGTGAGGTCTGCGAGGTCCAGGCGGGGCCCTCCGGCGCAGGCACGTCCGCACGGGGCTTCACCGACGACGGAACCCCTCTGGTACGGCCGAGGGACATCGCCGCCCGGCGTGTCGACGGGACCGAAACAGTGCGCGTAACCGATGCGGTCGCCGCACGCCTGGACCGCTACCTGCTCGAAACCGGGGACATCGTCGGCACGAGGACGGGAACTCTGGGCCGGTTCGCCGTCGTCGCACCCGAGCAGCGGGGCTGGCTCTACAGCACCCAGATTCTGCGGCTACGTCCCTCACCAGAGGTCGACCCGGTCTACCTGGCGCACTATCTGGCTCTGTCCCCGGTGCAGAGATGGATCGGCAGACACGCCTCTGGGAGCACCGTCAAGTCCATCACGCAACGCACCCTGCGCTCACTTCCGACCGCCCTGCCACCTCTGGCCGTCCAACGCGCCATCGGGGCGGCTCTCCACGCCCTGGACGACAAGGCCCACCTGCACGCCGAGATCAGCCGCACCACGAACGACCTGCGCGAGGCTCTCGCACCCATGCTGTTCTCCGGCCAGGTCCCGGCTCCGGGAGAGAACACTCCCCCGCCACCAGCACACTGATCTGGCGGTCCGACCGCAGGGGACGGGCAAGACAACGGGGACCGCGCCCGGTGGGGCGCGGTCCCCGCCCGTGTCAGGCGTCGGTTCCTGTGGGCGCGGGCGCCGCGACGGCGGCGGCGACCCTCCCGGGGTCGGGCGCCTTCGTGAGCAGGCTGACGACGACGAGCGCCACCAGGGCCGCGGGCAGCGCCACGATGACCCCGTTCAGGTCCCCTGGGGTCCCGGCCACCTGCCAGCCGATGGTGGTGGCCGCGCCGACGACCAGGGCGGCGACGGCTCCGGCGGTGGTCGCGCGCTTCCAGAACAGCACCGACAGGACCACCGGGGTGATCGCCGCGCCGTAGATCGTGTAGGAGTACATCTGGAGTTCGAGCACCGTCGGGAAGTACAGGCTCAGGGCGATGCCGGCGAGCGCGATGCCCAGGACCGACAGCCGCTGGACCACGAGCTTGCGGCGCTCGCCCACCCTGTCCCCCACGAAGCGGGCGTACAGGTCGTAGGCGACGTTGGAGGCCCCGGACAGCATGTACGACGACCCCGTGGTGATGACGAAGGCGACCGCGCCGGCCAGGATCAGTCCGCCCAGGACGGCGGGCAGGTAGCCCTCGGAGGCCAGGCTCAGGACCGCCATGTCCCCGTTGATGCCGGGCATCAGGACGGCGGCGGCCGTGGCGAGGAGGACGACGGGGACGAAGACGAAGAAGCTGCCGACCAGCATGCCCGCGGTGGAGGACCTGGCTTCGCGCTCGTCCTTGGCCGCGGCGAGCCGCTGGTACATGTTCTGGTCGGCGAGGAGCAGCAGGAAGAGCGGGAGGAAGTAGCCCAGGAGCTGGAGGGCGCTCAGCCCGCCGCTGAAGGTCCTCGCCTGTTCCGGCAGCCCGTCCCAGTAGGCACCCGGCCCGCCGACCGCGGCGAACACCAGCGGCAGCGACACGAACAGGGCCAGGACGATGAGGATGGCGGAGAGGAAGTCGGTGTAGGCGACCGAGAAGAGACCGCCGCTGATCGTCAGCAGGGTCACGACCACGGCGATGAGCACGGTCCCCTGGGTGGGGGACAGCGGGGTGACGAGGCTGACGACGTACCCGCCGCCGACGAACTGGGAGGCGGTCAGGCCCAGGAAGGCGATGGTGGTGACCACCGCGGCGACGGTGCGCACACCGATCCCGAAGCGCACCTCCAGCAGTTCGGGGATGGTGTGCCTGGACGCCCTCCGGATGCGGCGGGCCGCCAGGAGCAGCACCAGGATGCCCAGCGGGGTGCCCGCGAAGAAGACCAGGCCGGCCGTGGGGCCGTAGGTGTAGGCGAAGTTGGCGCCGCCGATGATCGTTCCGGAGCCGACCCAGGTGACCAGCATGGTCGCGATCATGACCGGGCGGGGGAGGCTGCGTCCGGCGAAGAGGAAGTCGTCGCCGCCGCGCAGCTTGCCCGAGCGCAGGAAGTAGAGGGCGATCCCCAGCATGGCCAGGATGTACACGGCGAGGATCACGAGATGGGTCGTCTGCATGGGCCACCTGCGAGGTTCGGTTCAGGGGATGGGAACAAGAGGGCGACCACCGAGGTGATCCGTCCGCCATGAAAGCAGCCCGACCAGTGAAGTGCAACACTTATTGCATGGAACGTGACCCTGATCACATCACCTTGGCGTCATCCCGTCGCCGCAGGTCATCCACCCGGCCGTCACTCAGAAGAGTTCCGACTGCTCCCACAGGCGCTCCGTGTCACGCACCGCCCGCAGCACCTCGTCACCGCCGACCCGTGCCAGTTCGGCCAGTACGGCGTGGATCACCGACATGACCGGGGTCAGCGAGGGGAACATCCCCACGCCCTCGCTGGGGACGAGCAGCAGGTGTGCGGCGCCCTCCGCCAGGGGGGAGTCCCTGCGGTCCGTGATCACCGCGACCGGCACGGACCGCTCCACGGCCACCCCCACCGCCGCGCGCAGGGCGGTGGGCAGCCGCCACAGGTCGCAGGCCAGCAGCAGGTCGTCCGGACCCATCCTCGCCAGCGCGTTGACCAGTGCCGTTCCCCCGACCTCGAACCGCTCCACGTCGTAACCCATGATCCCGGCGGCGTGCGCCAGCTGCAGACCCGGTGCCGCGAACGTCCCCGAGCCCACGACCCTGGTCCTGCGGGCGGCGTGGATGGCCGCCGCGAGCGCGCGCACCCTGGCGGGTTCGAGCGTGAGCTCCAGGGTCCGCAGGCCCTCGCGGTCGGCGCGGATCGCCGCGCGGACCGGATCCGCGTCGGACCCGGCGTGCTCGGCGAGCACCTCCCCCGCGGTGAGCGAGGCGAGGTAGCGCGAGCGCAGCTCGACGCGGAGCGCGGGCCAGCCGCTGAACCCGAGGGCCTGCGCGGCACGGACCACCGTGGCGACGTTGACGCCGGCGCGGTCGGCCAGCTCCGCGGTGCTCGCGTAGGAAGAGAACCTCGGCTCGTCCCTGAGCACCCTGACCACGCGTTCGGCCGCGCGGCCGAGGCGCCCGTCGCCGAGCGCCGCCTCGATCCAGTCCGCCATCACCCCTCCGTCCCGGTGCGGCGCGGCCGGAGCTCCCCGTGCCGCGCGTCCCCCAAGCGATACCACCCCCTGGCCGCCCGCGCGCCTTTGATGCAACATATATTGCACATGCGTGGTCCACACGCGGAGCCGTTCCACCGGAGGTACACATGACCCGTCAGTCCCAGCCGCCTCTCCTCTTCACCGGAGCCGGCCTCCTCGACCCGGAGGCGGGCACCAGGACTCCCGGCTCCTGGCTGCTCGTGGAGGACGGGGTCATCGCCGGCAGCGGCCGCGGTCCCGCACCCGAGACGGGTGACGCGGTCGAGGTCGTCGACCTGGGCGGGGCCACCCTCATGCCGGGGCTCATCGACGCCCACATCCACGCGACCGCCTTCAGCGCCGACCTGGGCGCGGCCATGGACCACGCGCCCTCCTACGTCGCGAGTTACGCCGGCCGCTCCCTCAACGCCATGCTCCGGCGCGGCTTCACCACCGTCCGGGACGTGGCCGGAGGCGACTGGGGGCTGGCCCTGGCCGTGGAGGAGGGGCTGGTCGACGGGCCCCGGCTGATGTTCGGCGGCAAGGCCCTGTCCCAGACGGGCGGCCACGGGGACTTCCGGGGCCCCGGCCGCCAGGGCAACGACACCCACGCCTGCTGCCCCGGTGCCGGGGTGGTCTGCGACGGCCCCGTCGAGTTCCGCCGGGCCGCCCGCGAGCAGCTGCGCACCGGTGCCCACCATCTGAAGATCATGCTGTCGGGAGGCGTCGCCTCCCCCACCGACCGTGTCGACTCCACCCAGTCGTCCGAGGACGAGATCCGCGCCGTGGTGGAGGAGGCCGAGGCCGCGAACCGCTACGTCACCGGTCACGCCTACACCGCCCGCGCCGTCAACCGCGGCCTCCGGCTGGGGGTGCGCTGCATCGAGCACGGCAACCTCATCGACCGGACCAGCGTCGAGCTGTTCCTGGAGCACGACGCCTTCCTGGTGCCCACGCTCGTGACCTATGAGGAGCTGTCCCGGCAGGGAGCCGCCAACGGCCTGCCCGCGGCCAGCCAGGAGAAGGTCGACACGGTCCTGACCCGGGGCATGGACGCGCTGCGCCTGGCGCACGAGGCCGGGGTGAACCTGGTCTTCGGCAGCGACCTGCTCGGCGGCATGCAGGACCGCCAGAGCCGGGAGTTCGCCATCCGCGGCCGGGTCCAGCCCGCCGCCGACGTCCTGCGCGCGGCCACCGTCAACGCGGCCCGTCTCCTCGACCTGGAGGGCGTCGTCGGCACCCTGCGCGACGGCGCCCGGGCCGACCTCCTGGTCGTGGACGGCGACCCCCTCGCCGACATCGGCGTGCTCGCGGATCCGGAGCGCAACGTACGCACCGTCCTGCGGGACGGGCGCGTGCGGCACGAGCGCGGGCACGTGGACGGCCCCCGGCCGTAGTGCGGTGACCGAAAGGGCTCCCGGCCCGCGCTCCCTCCGCCGTGGCCTTGTACTTGTAGCGGCTCCGGGCGCCCGAACCCGCTACAGGTACAAGATCATCGAGGTCGGAGACCCTCGCGTCACAGGTGTTTCTGGGCGACCGGTCGGCCGGATCGGCGCCGCGCCCTCTCAGGCGAGGCTGCGCCGCGGGTTCTTGGCCGGAGCGGTCATCGACATCCGCACGACGGCGGGGACCCTCTCCAGGTCGAGCGACCGGCGCAGGTTCGCCAGCGCGTCCGAGCGCACCCGCTGCCACACCCCCGTGACGTCCGCGTCGTCGTCCAGGGTGAGCGTCAGCCGCAGGTGCGGTGCGTCGGAGGACTCGGTCAGTCTCGCACGGGCGCGGCGCACACCCGGGTAGTCCGCGACCTCCTGCTCCAGGGCGCCGCGGGCCACGCTCTCGGACATCTCCACCCGGCCGGCGTGGCTCTTCTCCAGGACCAGGCGTCCCACGGTGTCGTTGAGCCCCTGGGCCATCAGCCAGCGCAGCGCGAGGAACCCGGCCACGACCGCCACCGCGACCGCCGCGTACGGCACCCACTGCTGGTCGAGGAACCCGGCCACCGGCCCGCTCAGCAGAGGGCTCTTCGCGAAGGAGGCTCCGAACACCCCTCGCCCCGCGGCGAGTGCCGCCGCTCCCGCGAGGAGCGGGACCGTGCCGACGACCGCCAACCCCCACCGGTTCCCCCGGGCCGACCTCCGGGACCTGTCTCGTGCCATGGTCACCCCTCCGCGTAACGAACGTGGGTGGCGATCCGCAGGCTGCGCAGCGGCGCCAACTGCTCCAACCGCCGCTCCACGGCCGCGGTCACCTCCGCGGGCAGCCCCGCCGACTCACGCATCCCGGTGCGCACGTGCACCCGGAGCCTGTTTCCCCGAACCGTGACGTTGACCGCGTCGACCCCGTCGACGTCGTGCGCGGCCGCGGCCACCGCCCGGCGCAGCGCGGGCCGGGTCAGACCCACCACCAGCGCGGGGTCGTCGGTGCGCAGAGCGGTCCAGTGCCCGCGTCCGGGGGTGAGGGCGGCCACGATCAGCGCGAGCCCGATCAGCGCCAGGACCGCCGAGGCGATCTGCACCGACGGGGCCGACCAGGTGGTGGCCCCGGCGTACTCCGTGGCCGCGCCCACGGGGATGAGCCGCAGCGGGCTCCCGGCGAGCGCCGAGATCACCTCCGCGGCGGCCACGACGGCGACGGTGAGGATCAGGAAGCCCGTGATCACCGCCGGCCACGAACGCCTCGGCCGGAAGGTATGGACGGCCACCCGTTTGGCCCGACGGTCGACGCCCTGGTCAGGGCGGCCGAGCACCTCTTCCACGGTGGTCATGTCAGCGCACCAGCTCCGCGATCTCGATGTCGATGTGGTGGACCTGCTTACCGGTGATCCGCTCGATCCGTTCCTTGACGTGCTCACGGACCCGTGCGGCGACCTCCCGCGTCGAGCGCGGGTAGCGGACGGTGATCCGCAGCCTCAGGAGGACCACGTCACCGCTCACCCGCGCCCGTGCCGCCCGCGACGTGGCGGCGCGGGCCCCCTCGACCTCGCGGACGGCCCGGGCGGCGGACTTCTCGACCACGTCGGCCTCGATGACGGTGCGACCGCCCGGCGTCCCGTCCCGCTCGTGCCGCCCGTGGGCCCGTCCACCTCCCGGGCGCTCCCTCTGTCTGGGGACCGTATCGGTCCGCACTCCGGCCACGGCCGTTCCTTCCCTCAAGGACGTGTGCGTCGGCGGTGCCCTCGGCGAACCGGGGGCCGTACCTCAGGCCGAGCGCCGCGAGAACATCTCGGTGAGGTCGATCTCGCCCTCCATCGCCCTGCCCGCGACGAACCCGACGAGGCCCAGAACCAGGACCAGCGCGAACGCAGCGAACCCGCCGAAGGCAGCGGCGAGACCCAGCACCGTCCCGTAGGCCAGACCCACGATGGGCCACATGGCTTCCCCCTCTTGTCCAGCACCTGATGCTTCCGGTTCAGCGACCTGTCCGGGTGCCGTGGCCGAGGCCGGCGACCACGTCCTCCACGGAGATGTGGACGGCGCGGCCGCCGGCCAGCGGGGCGAGCCCCCGGCGCAGCTCGGCGGCGATCTCCGGCAGCGGTCTCCCGAAGCGGACCACGACGCCGACCTCGACCCCGTCGCCGCGCACGGCGACGCCGCGTACGCGGCCCCCGGGTACGGGGGTGGCCAGCGTTCCGAACCCCCCGGACGAAAGCTCCACCACGTCCGGGAAGCGGACGGCCTCCTCGGCCACGCGCCGGGCCACCTCGCCCGGATCCTCACCGCCGTGCACCACTACTGGACCCTGGGCCCGGAGTCGCCGGTGTCGTCCCCGCCGTCGTCGTCGGGCAGGTGTATGTCGTCCACCTTGATGTTGATCTCGGTGACCTCCAGGCCCGTCATGCGCTCCACCGCCGTGGCGACGTTGCGCCGCACGGAGGCGGCGAGGTCCTGGATGGCGGCCCCGTACTCGACGACGAGGTCGATGTCGATGGCGGCCTGGCGTTCGCCCACCTCCACCGAGACCCCGCGCGAGGCGGAACCGGTGTCACCGCCTCCGCCCGTCACGACGTCCCGGACGGCGCCGACGGCGCGTGCCGTGCCACCGCCCATCGCGAAGACGCCGCCGATCTCACGCGCGGCCATCCCGGCGATCTTGGCGACCACCCCGTCCGCGATCTGGGTACGCCCTCCCCCGTTGCGGGAGCTGGCGCCACGGCCCTCCTCGCGGGCACCCGGCACCTTCGTTTCGGTCTTGAAGTCCGACACTGGTCCCCCCTACGCAGCGTGCAGAAACCCCGTGGTCACAGCGGTCGTCAACGCTTGAAGACGTTCTTGATCTTCTCGCCGGTCGACCCGGTCGCGCCCTCGGCCCGGTCCTTGAGCTCCTCGGACTTCTTCTTGGCCTGGTCGGCCTTGTCCTTGGCGCCGGCCTTGGCCTGGTCCGTCTTGCCCTCGGCCTGCTTGCCGCGGTCCCCCGCGGCCTTGCCGTAGGCCTCCTTGGCCTTGCCGGACGCGTCGTCGAAGTGCTTACCCATGTTTTCTGCCCCTTCCTCCGAGCGCGTTGCTCTCGGAGATTTCGGACCGAAACCCGGTATCTGCGCCATGGAATGGCCAGACGAGTTCCGAACTAAACACACCATATACACACTGTGTGTAGTCGACAAGATACCTTGAGTAATGATTCGCTGGTCAGAGAAGGTAAGGCTCTTCTCAAGAGAGCCCCACATCAGCACAGGAAACCCGCGCGGGACGCAAACGAAAGGGGCGCCCAAAGAGGCGCCCCCTGAGTCCGAAAATCGGTTCCGACGGCAGGTGGCCGCGCGGAACCGTGGCCCCGGTGTCAGTCGAAGACGACCGTCTTCTCCCCGTTGAGGAGGACACGGCGCTGGGCGTGCCAGTTGACCGCGCGCGCCAGCGCCACCGACTCCAGGTCCCGTCCGATCGCGGTGAGCTGCTCCGGGCTGTGCGTGTGCCCCACCCGGGACACCTCCTGCTCGATGATGGGCCCCTCGTCCAGGTCGGACGTGACGTAGTGGGCCGTCGCACCGATCAGCTTCACTCCCCGCGCGTGGGCCTGGTGGTAGGGGCGCGCACCCTTGAAACTCGGCAGGAAGGAGTGGTGGATGTTGATGATCCGGCCGGACATCTTCGTGCACAGCTGCTCGGAGAGCACCTGCATGTAGCGGGCCAGGACGACCAGGTCCACGTCGTAGGAGTCGACCAGTTCGAGCAGCCGCGTCTCCTGCTCCAGCTTGTTGTCCGCGGTCACCGGCAGGTGGTGGAAGTCGACACCGTAGGAGTCCGCGAGGAACTCCAGGTCCGGGTGGTTGGACACCACGGCGGCGATGTCGACGTCCAGGAGCCCGCTGCGCTGGCGGTAGAGGAGGTCGTTGAGGCAGTGGCCGAACCTCGACACCATGACGATCATGCGCGGGCGCACGTCGCGGGGGCTGAGGGTCCACTCGACGGACGTGTCGCCCGAGCCGGAGCCGAAGTCGCCCGCCAGTGCCGCGAACGCCCCGCGCAGCACGTCCTCGCCCACCACCCCGTCGGCGCCCCGCTCCGCCAGGAACTGCATCCGCAGGAAGAAGCGGCTCGTGAAGTGGTCGCCGTACTGCTGACTCTCGGTGATGTTGCAACCGTGGTCGGACAGCAGGTTGGCCACGGCCGCGACGATGCCCCTGCTGTCGGGACACGAAAGGGTCAGGACGTACTCGCGCTCACTCATGGGAAAGAACCATTCCTGGGGTCGGACCGGCTGATCAGCCGTGACGCCCCAGGATATCGACCCGTGCCACCCTGTGGGGTTGTTCCGGGGCGTCGCCCGGGACACACGGCCGACAACTCGTGTCACGCCAGGAATATGAAACACATTCATGTTCTGGCATCCTCAGACGCATGACTAGCCTGCGTGAGAAGTACGAGGCCGCGACAAGCGAACTCCAAGCCCCCTTCGCCATGGTCGACGTCGCCGCCTTCCGCGCCAACGCGGCCGACCTCACCCGCCGGGCCCACGGCAAGCCCATCAGGATCGCCAGCAAGTCCGTGCGCAGCCGTGCCCTGCTCCGCACCGCTCTCGACCTCCCCGGCTACGAGGGGGTCATGGCCTTCACCCTCCCCGAGGCGCTCTGGCTGGCCGAGGGCGACTCCGGCGGCCCCCTGAGCGACGACATCCTCGTCGCCTACCCCACCGTCGACCGGGAGGCCCTCGCCCGGCTCGCGGGGGACCCCGACGCCGCACGCACCATCACCCTCATGGTGGACGACACCGCCCACCTCGACCTGATCAGCGCCGCCGTCGCCGACGCCGCCGACTCACGCGGCCCCGGGGCCCCGCCCGTGCGCGTGTGCCTGGACATCGACACCAGCTGGCAGCCGTTCGGCTCCCGCGCCCGGATCGGCTCCTACCGCTCCCCCGTGCGCACCCCCGACCAGGCCGCCGCGCTCGCCCGCGCCGTCGTCGACCGGCCCGAACTGGAACTGGACGGGATCATGGCCTACGAGGGCCAGATCGCCGGCGTGGGGGACGCCCCTCCGGGCCGCCCCCTGTACGGCCGCGTACTGCGCGCCGTACAGCGAAGATCGGCACTGGAGCTGGCCAGACGCAGAGCCGCCATCGTGCGGGCCGTCCGCACCGTCGCCGAACTGCGCTTCGTCAACGGGGGCGGTACCGGCAGCCTCCACACCACCGGCCGGGAGAAGGCCGTGACCGAGCTCGCGGCGGGGTCCGGGCTCTACCAACCCCGCCTGTTCGACCACTACCGGTCCTTCCGGGGCCGCCCCGCCGCCCTCTTCGCCCTTCCCGTCGTGCGGCGCCCCGCACCGGGCGTGGTCACGGCCCTCGGCGGGGGCTACCCCGCGTCCGGGCCCGCCGACGCCCACCGACCGCCGACCCCCCATCTGCCCGCCGGACTCTCCTACACCGCCAACGAGGGCGCGGGCGAGGTCCAGACCCCCCTCGTGGGCCCCGCCGCGGACGGGCTCGCCGTCGGCGACCGGGTGTGGATGCGCCACGCCAAGGCGGGCGAGCTGTGCGAACGCTTCGACACCCTGCACCTGGTCGACTCCGACACCGGCGAATACGTCGGCGCGGTCCCCACGTACCGGGGCGAGGGCCGGACCTTCCTCTGACACCGGGCCCAACCGCACCACCGCCGACCGCGCAGCGGTCCGTGCGCGAAGCAGCACCCGCGCACCCGGTCAGGGAAACGGCAGAGGGGCCCGTGCGCGCACGCACGGGCCCCTCTGCTCGCCGGTCGGCTACCCGCGGCGGCGGCGGACCGCCCAGGCCACCACGCCCACGGCGATGACCGCGCCGACGCCGACCGCGAGGATCAGTGCCTCCGGGGGCAGCTGGCGGCGCGACTGGTAAGTGGTCACGACCTCGTCATCGCCCTTGATGACGATACTGCCCTCCTCGGGGTCCACGAGGCGGCTCTCCACACGCACCGCGCCTCCGCCGACCACGAGGGCGCGCGCCTCGTCGACGATCCGGGCACCGCGCTCACGGGCCTTCCCGATCTGTCTCCGGGCGATGTTGGCGGGCCGTGCCTGCTCACTCAGCTCGTCCAGGGTCTCCGCCAGCCGCCGCTGTTCGCGGGTGATCTCGGCCTGGATCTCAGCCGGGGTCTGGCGCGGTTCGGTGTCGCGTCCCGTCATGGGGCTCCGCCTCTCTCCACTAGCGCAGGGTCGTCTGAGAGCCCGGGTCCGAGTCCGAGCCGGAGTCCCGGCTCTCCTCCGCGCCGTCGGACGGACCGGAGAATCTCAGCGCGCCGTCGATTCCGTCGACCACGCGGAAGAAGTCCCGCGTGGACAACCACAGTTTATAGATGATGGCTATCTCGAAGGCGAGAAGCAAAACGCCCGTGACGGCGGCGATCCAGCCGATCAGTGTCGGAGCTCCGACGACCGCGACCGCCAGGGGCGCGACCACGAACACCGCCAGCTGGAACTCGATGCCGCCCACCAGGTGGGTCCTGATGCGACGCATGCTGAGCGCCGCCCAGAAACGCTGGTACCACGGGAAACGCGACCTGAACTCCTGGTGGAGGTCCACCTTGGGCAGTGTCAGGTCCGGCTGCTTGCCCGCCGTGCGGTGGTTGCGCGCCTCCCGCTCGGTCTGGCTGTGCAGGATCTGCTCCAGCACGCCGATGCCGTGGCGGAGCACCGCCTGCTCACCGCCGTCGCTCATCGTCCGTCCACCGCCACCGGTGGCCGAGGCCGTGTCGTCCTCCCCCGGTTCGAGCATCGACAGGGTCGCGCGGGCCCGCTCCAGGGCGGCCGCCAGGTGCGAGCGCATCTCCCTGCGCACCTTGTAGACCTGGAGGGCGTTCAGGTACCGCAGCATGTCCAGGAAGACCACGGCCAGGGCCAGCCACACGAACCACACGGGGTTCGAGTCGGGGTTGACCTCCTCGGCCACGACGTACTGACCGCCCATGAGGGCGACCGCGCACACCAGGACCCGGAACCGGTCGGACACGTAGTCCATCCACGAGCCGAACAGGGTCTCCGAACCGGTGAGCCGCGCCAGCTTGCCGTCCACGCAGTCCACGAGGAAGCACAGGACGTACAGGAGAGCGCCCAGGGCCAGGAACTGCCGGTAGCCCAGGGCGAAGCAGACCGCCGCGCCGAGCCCCAGGAAGAGGGCGGCGACGGTCAGCTGGTTGGGCGTGATCGAGGTCCGGTTGGCGATCAGGCGGACGGCCCGGACCGCGACCGGGTCCACGAGGGAGACCGTCAGCCAGGAGTCGCGCTCCTTGAGCGTGCGGTCCCGAACCTCGTCGAGTGTGAATCCAGGCATCGTCGCCAATACTCCCCAACACGAAGCGGATGTGTTCCGGCCCAAAGGCCGTGCCGACCGCCACCGGAGGGTCGCGGCGCCCGGGTGCGCGTCAGGCGTCACCTGCGGGTCGACCGAAAGCACGAGTGCGGTCAACAATAGGTGATCGAACCGCTGGTCAACCCCGGAGCGGATGAACCGAACCGGAATCGCAACCGAAGCCGGTCGACCCAGCCTGACACAGGTCACGAAGCGTCGCCCCCCGGGGCACCCCGCGCGCTCGCTACGGTAGTGAGGAGTGAGCGGGCGGGGCCCCACGGCCCCGCCGACGAGCAGATGGGAACACGACGTGAGCGACCCGATCCGCCTGGCACCCGGCGACCAGGCCCCCGACTTCACCCTCGACGACGCCGACGGCAAGCCCGTCACCCTCAGCGAGGTCCTGGCCTCCACCGGGCAGCGCGTCGTCCTGTACTTCTACCCGGCGGCGATGACCCCCGGATGCACCACACAGGCCTGCGACTTCCGCGACAACCTGCGGGGGTTCGACTCCGCGGGCCTCACCGTCCTGGGCGTCTCCCCCGACACCGCCGACAAGCTCGCCGCGTTCCGGGAGAAGGAGGGCTTGACGTTCACCCTCCTCGGCGACCCGGGCAAGGACACCCTGCGCGCCTACGGCGCCTTCGGTGAGAAGAAGAACTACGGCCGCCTCGTCCAGGGCGTCATCCGCTCCACCGTCGTCGTCGGCACCGACGGCAAGGTGGAGAAGGCCTTCTACAACGTGAAGGCCACCGGTCACGTCGACCGCCTCAAGAAGGAACTCGGCGTCTGAGCCCCGGTGCCCGGGCCCGGCCGCGTCCGACCCTCCGGGGCCTGGCGGCCGGGTCTGCCCCCGCCCCCGGTACAGTTGTCCCGACGGGGCCGTAGTCCAACTGGCAGGAGACGACAGCTTTAGGTGCTGTACAGTGCGGGTTCGAATCCCGCCGGCCCCACCAGGCGCACGTCGACGGGCGGGCGGAGTCCGCCCGTCACACGCCCCGACACGGGCTCCGAGCCGCGGGTGGGCCCCCGGGCCCGGCGGACTCCGTCCGGTCGGCGCGGGGGGACCCCGGGACTCCCTAGCGGCCGAGCAGGGCCCAGAGCACGATGGCCAGCAGGAGCACCACACCGAGGGCGACTCCGGCGAACACCGGCAGCATGCTCTTCTCCGCGTGCCGGCCCGAACTCGTCAACCCCAGCGTGTCCGTGGACTCCCTGATCGACGTCATGATCGAGTTCATCGCCTCGGGGCTGTTGCGCAGCCGTTCGTTGATGGACTCCGCCAGCACGTGCGCGCCGGCCTTGAAGTGCTCACGGGCCGACTCCCGGTCCGGCTCCTCCTCGTCGTCCTCGCCCGCGTCGCCCGGACGCGGCTCGGCCGGACGGGAGCCGGACGCGGCGGTCTCCGCGTTCGTCTCGGGCGCCCACGGGGCCAGCGCCGCGATCCTCAGCATCTTGGCGGCGTTCTCCGTCGTCAGCCGCTCGCTGGGCTCGACCCTGAGCAGTCCGGCGAGCACCGGGGCCAGCGGACCGGCGTTCGCGGCCTTGGCCGGCTCGTCCAGCTGCTCCTGGCGCAGGATCTTGATGTAGCCCTTGCGGTCGTAGGGCGGGTGGCCCTCCACCGCCGCGTACAGGGTGGCGCCCAGGGACCACAGGTCCGACTCCGGACCCACCGGTCCGGCCTTCGCACGCTCCGGCGGGATGTAGGCGGGCGAGCCGATGATGCGGCCCGAGGCGCTCAACGCCGACTCGCCGTTCCAGGCGGCCAGCCCGAAGTCGGTCAGCACCACCCGTCCGGCACCGCTGATCATCACGTTCTCTGGCTTGACGTCGCGGTGCACGATGCCCTCGGCATGCGCGACCTTGAGGGCGTCGATCAGGTGGAGCCCGATCTCCGCCACCCGCTGGTAGGGCAGCGGGCCGCCCACCTGGATGATCTCCTCCAGAGTGGAGGCCTCGACCAGCTCCATGACGATCCACGGCCGGTCGTCCTCGTCCACGACGTCGAGGACGGTGACCAGGCTGGGGTGCGTGAGGCGCCCGGCGACCCGGGCCTCACGGGTGGTGCGCTGGAGCAGGGACTCCCGCTCGGAGCGGCTCAGGTCGGCGGGGAGCCTCAGCTCCTTGACCGCGACCTCGCGGTCGATGACCAGGTCGACGGCGCGCCACACGGTGCCGACACCGCCCCTGGCGATCTCCGACACCAGTTGGTAGCGCCCCATGAGCAGGCGTCCCTCAGGACCGGAGTCGCCCATGCCGGCTACCTCCGGGCGTGCGGAAGCGCGCGAGGCCCTGGGCCGCTGCGTGTGGGGATTGTCTAGGGAGGACACGGTTATCCACGGGTCCATTCACCGGCCATGGTGGCCTCCTGCGGAGCATTGCGGTCGCTGTCACCATGCAGGTGCACGGATCACTCGTTATACCAGCAGGACGCCGAGTCCACGCTGGTAGTTGCCATAACACTGGCACATAGGTTCGCTTTCGTTATGTCCCACGAAATCCTGCGCATGCAGTGACCTGTCCAGCCATCGGAGGACTGCCGGACGCGAGCCTGAGGGCCCGCCTCCGGACGTACTGGGGGGATTGTTCATCCCGGGCTCCACTCAACGAACGGG
>NZ_JBHXQY010000039.1:0-55243 GCF_042716955.1 Nocardiopsis sp. NPDC058631
AGCACAACCAGGCTGAACTTCGCACATCGTCTTGCGAGAGATCGCCTGGACGGCCGCTCGCCGACCCGAAAACCTCCAAAAAACACTCCCTAGTCGGGGCGGGCGAAGCGCCGCGCCGCCAGCAGCAGGAACACCGTTCCGAAGACCGTCAGCACCGCCAGCTCCGCGGAGACCGCCGGCTGCACGCCCCCCAGCTCCAGGCCGTGGAACATGCCACCGGTGGAGTCGGCGGGCAGGTGGGCGACGAGGGTGCGCCTGGCGGCGTCGACCGCGTACGTCAGGGGGTTGAGGGCGGTGAGCGCGGTGAGCCAGGGCGGCAGCCCGCCGAGCGGGAAGAACGCGCCCGAGAGGAACACCAGTGGGCCCAGGAGCAGGCCGGTGGCGGCCTGGAAGCTCTTGGGGCTGGGCACCCAGACCGCCAGCAGCGCCCCGAGGCAGGTCATCGCGAACGAGGCCAGCGCGAGCACCGCGACGAACCCGGCGAACAGGGCCGGATCGTAGGGCACACCCGCGGCCCCGGCGAAGACGAGCAGGATTCCGCCGTGGCACGTGGCGATGGTGGTGCCCGCCAGTACCTTCCCCAGCAGCAGTGACTCCCGGCGCACGGGCGCGACCAGCATCTCCCGCAGGAAGCCGAACTCGCGGTCCCACAGGATGGAGGCGCCGGTGGCGAACGCCGGTGGCTGGATCGCCATGACCAGGACGCCGGGGAAGAGGAACGTCACGTAGCCGACGCCGGAACCGTCGTCGGGGACCACCGTCCCCAGCCCTACCCCCAGGGCCACGAGGATCAGCAGGGGTTGCAGCAGGCTGACCACCAGGTGCAGGCGCTCACGCCGGAACGTGATCATCTCGCGCTTCCACACCGCGGCCACCGCGCGTCCCTCCGCGCCCAGCCGTGCGGCCAGCGGAGCGGTCGGTGCGTAGCTCACTCGGCGGCCCCCCCTTCGGACTCCGCACCGATGCTGCGGCCCGTGTAGTGCAGGAACACGTCGTCGAGGGTCGGCCGGACCAGGGACACCGAGGTGACGGAGCCGTCGAGGGCGGCCATGATCGCCGGGAGCAGGGCCGCGCCGTCCTCGACCCTCACGACCACGGCGCCGTCCGCGACCGACGGGCTCAACCCGAGTGATGCGGTGAGTCGACGGGCGCACTCCTCGGGATCGGAGGCGACCAGTCTGATGCGGTCGCGGCCGATCCGTGAGCGGAGTTCGCCCGGGGTGCCGAGTGCCACGACCCGTCCGTGGTCCAGGATGGCCAGCCGGTCGCAGTTGTCCGCCTCGGACAGCTGGTGGGTGGTGAGCAGGACCGTGGCCCCCGACTCGTGCCTCATCCGGTGGACGTGCCGCCAGACCTCGGCCCGGCTGTGCGGGTCGAGGCCGACCGTGGGCTCGTCCAGGAAGAGCACGCGGGGGCGGTGCAGCAGGCCGCGCGCGATCTCCAGGCGGCGCTTCATCCCGCCGGAGAGCGTACGCACGAGGCTGCGCCGCCGGTCGAGCAGGTCGGACAGGCTCAGCATCGACACGACGCGCTCGCGGACCTCGCGCCGGGGGACACCGTAGAGGGCGGCGTGGATGGCCAGGTTCTCCTCGACCGTCAGCTTGTCGTCCAGGGTGGAGCCCTGGAAGACCACGCCGATGGACCGCCGCACGGCGGCCGGGGAGGCGCGGACGTCGTGGCCGGCCACCCACAGCTCTCCGCTGGTGGGTCGGGTGAGCGCGCAGAGCATCGAGATGGTGGTGGACTTGCCCGCCCCGTTGGGCCCCAGGAAACCGAAGATCTCCCCGGGGTGTACGAGCAAGTCCAAGCCCCGGACGGCTTCGACGCCCGGGTAGGTCTTGACCAGCGCCTCGGTCCTGATCGCCGCCGGTGAAAGGGATTCGGACCGAACTTCCGCCGCTTTTGGGGGTGTCACTTCGATCGGAACTTCGGCCTGTGTTCCTGGTTCCAATTCGCTCCTCATCGGGGCAGAACCATCCGTCCTGGGGGCCAGGTCGGGCTGTCCCGTCTCACCGGCGTTTTCGCGGTGGGGGGCGGGGGATCACTACTCCCGGCAAGACTACCCAAGGTAGTCGGCCATTAACAAAAAGTTGCTAGATCTGGAGGGCACATGTCCGCACAGGAATTCCCCCGCGACGCCGGATCGCTCGACACCACCGCTCTGATCTCTCTCGGGGCCGAGACCGAGCTCGCCTCCGAGCGCCTCAACCTGGAGTGCAGGAACACCTGCGTCTCCGGCTTCACCATCCGCTGCGACGGCTACTCGCTCTAGCTGTCGCGGGCCCTCGCTGGTCTGCCGACAGCCCGATCCGACCACGACGCCCCCTTCGAGGAGCCATGAGCACGAGCGCCGGAACCTCCGGAGCGGGCCGCCGCGGGACGATCGCCCTCATCCACCTGCGCCACGAGGGAGCGCTGCCGACCGGGGTGGACGGCACCGCTTGTCAGCAGACCCGGGACCGGGGTCCCTTCACCCTGCTGGACGACGGGGTCACCCCGTGACCTGACCGCTTCAGCGACGGGGCGGTCGGCCGCTCGGCCGACCGCCCCGCCTTCGGCACCGGCACCGACACCGGCACCGACGCCATGGACAACACGGACGACACGAGGGGGACCAGGGTGCGGGAGTACGCCGGCACACGGACGTGCACGGTCGAGACGAGGGAGCGGGCCGTGGCGGCGGGGCGCGTGGTCTCCGACTACGGCCCCTGGACGGACGTGGCGCTTCCCGGCCTCGACCTGCCGCCCCAGGGGTGGAAGATCCACGTGTCCGCCCGCCCGGTCACCCTCCTGGCCACGGTCGAGCGCGTGCTCCCCCTGCTGCTGCGCACGCCGTGCCGGTTCAAGTTCGCGCGCACCACGGAGGTGATGCGCGAGCTCAACTCCCACCACAACCGCCCCGGCGCGGTCGGCAAGGGCGTCACCGTCTACACCCGCCCGGACGACTTCGCGGACCTGGCGGAGAAGCTCGCCGCCGAACTGGTCGGCATGGAGGGGCCGGGTATCCCCAGCGACCGCAGGCTGCGCCCGGACTCACCGGTCTACTACCGCTACGCGCCGTTCGCCGGCGTCTACGGGATCGACGGCAACGGCGACTTCCAACTGGTCCTGCACGACGCCCACGGACGCGAGCGGCCCGGTGCCGCGGACGGGCGCTACCAGGCGCCGGACTGGCTGCCCGACCCGTTCACGGGACAGCCCCCCGCTCCCGTCGGCGGCGACCGGGGGCCCGTCCTGCTCGGCGGCCGTTTCCTGGTGCCCGGGGCGATCGCCCACACCGCCGTCGGCGGCGTCTACCGCGGTACCGACCGGGAGTCGGGGACGGGGGTGGTCGTCAAGGAGCGCCGCGCGTACACGGGCGAGGACGCCGACGGTTCCCGCGACGCCCGCCACCGGCTGCGCGGCGAGGCCGCCGTCCTGCACCGTCTGGAGGACGTCACCGGGGTCCCCCGCGTCGTGGACCACTTCCGGCACGGTGCCGACGAGTTCCTCGCGACCACGGACGTGGGCCCCCGCGACCTGCGTACCGACGTCGCCGAGAATGGCCCGTACACCACGGCAGGGCGCGACCTCGCACGCCTGGGCCGCGACCTGCTCGGGTTGCTGGACGCCGTCCACGGGCGCGGAGTGCTCGTCCGCGACCTGGCGCCCAAGAACATCGTCCTGGCCGACGACGGCACCCCCTTCCTGGTGGATTTCGAGATCAGTCACCTCGACGGGGAGCAGGTGCACGGCTGGACCCCGGGCTACTCCTCTCCCGCCCAGGAACTCGGCGAACCCGCGTGCGTGGAGGACGACCTCTACTCGCTGGGGGCCACGCTGTTGTACGCGGCCACCGGCACCGACCCGGCCGCCCGCTCCACGAGGGCCGTCCCCGACGACGGGCGCGCACGCACCACGCTGGCCGCCCTGGAGGGCGGCGTCCCTCCCTGTGCCCGCGCGGTGCCGGCTCTGATGTCCCCCGACCCCGCCGAGCGCAGGGCGGCGGCCGACCTGCTCCGTACGGGTGCGGACCACCCGCCGCTCCACGCCGATCCGCGCTACACGGTCACCCCCGATGCCCTCCCCGCGCTGGTGGCGAGCGCCCTGGAACAGACCCGTGGCGTGGCCCGTGACCTGCTGGCCGGGCGCGGCGGTTCACCGGGCGGGCGGCCCAGTCCCACCAACCTGTACCGGGGCGCGGCGGGCGTGGGCATGGAGCTGCTGCGCCAGGAGGACACCGAGTCTCGGGACCTGGCCCGTGCCCTCGCGCACTGGACCACGGGTTTCCTCGCCCTGCGCCGACAGCTGCCCGGTCTCCAGGACGGGGAGGCGGGCACCGCCCTGTTCCTGGCCGCGGCCGCCCGGGAGCTGGACGAACCGGTCCTCGCGGAGGCGGTGCGGGGGCTGGCGCGTACCGCTCCGGAGACGGTTCCCGGAACCGACCACTCCTCGGGGCTCGCGGGGATCGGGCTCGCCCAGCTCCAGCTGTGGAGGCTCTGCGGTGACGACTCCCGCCTCGCCCTGGCACGGAACTGCGCGGAGCAGCTCGTCGCCTCGTCCCCGGCGGAGGGGCTCCGCTCGTGCCCGGCCGACCCCCGCGACCACGACGAGGTGACGACCCGGCTGGGGTTCTCGCACGGCGTGGCGGGTGTCGCCCACTTCCTCCTGTGCCTGGAGGCCTGCGCAGGGGACGCGGACGCCGGGACGGAGGCCGCGGCCTGTCTGGAGGTGCTGGCCGGTCTCGTCCCCGGGCTGGTCTCGGCCGCCTCCGCGCCCGAGGCCCGACCCATGGTCGCCTCCTTCTGCCAGGGGCTCACGGGGATCGGCGGTGTCCTGCTCCGGGCCGGCGCGGTGTGGGACGAGCCGCGCTACACCGAGCTGGCGGCGACGGCCGCGGCGCGCTGCCGCGCCCACGCCCCGAAGATGCAGGTCGCCTGCCAGTGCTGCGGGCTCGCGGGGGTCGGGGAGTTCCTGCTCGACACCGCCGACATCACGGGCGGGGCCGCCCCTCGGGACGCGGCCCTCGACGTCGCGGGCCTGGTCCTGGTGCGTTCGGCCGGGACTCCGGACGCCCCGGTCTTCCTGGACCACACCCGCGAACCGGGCGGCGGCTGGGCGACGGGGGCCTCCGGGGTCCTGTCCTTCCTGCGCCGGCTCCACCGGGGCGGCCGACGGGACTGGCTCGGTGACGAACTCCTGGGCGTCCGGGGCTGAGCGGGGCCGGGGACCGCGTGTGTGCCGCACGGTGCGCGAGTGGTTTCCGTCACCGTCGCTCCGGGTCTCACGGGGTGCTGCGCCGCAACGGTCTCCAACTCTCTCGGAGCTCTCACCTGCGACGGGAGGCCGATCGGGCTCGGCGGGCGTTTTGGGGCAAGTCATCCGGGCAGTGCAGGACGAACCAGACGACAGGAGGTGCCCCCCGTGGAGACCGGAACCGTTGTCATCATCGTCATCGCGGCGGTCGTCATCATCGCCGCAGGAGTCGCGCTCGTCGCGCGCTCCTCCCTTCTCCCAGCTCAGCGCTCCGCCCGGCTCAAGAAGCGCTTCGGCGCGGAGTACGAGCGCGCCGTGGAGGCCCACGGCGACAAGGCCGCCGCCGAGCGGGACCTGTCCGAACGGCTCAGCCGCCGTGAGGGCATGACGCTCCGCCGGCTCACCGACCGCGAGCGCGAGGCGCACGCCGGCACGTGGGCCGCGGTACAGCAGGACTTCGTGGACGATCCCGTCAGTGCCGTGCGCAGCGCCCGCGGGCTGGTGGAGGGGATCATGTCCGATCTCGGCTACGCCGGACGCCCGTCCCCCGACGGCGGCTTCGAGCAGAGTGCCGCGGACCTGTCCGTGGACCATCCCGCCGCCGTGGCCGAGTTCCACCGCGTGCGCGGTGCCGGACGCCCCGCCGGGGCGGACCCGGGCAACACCGAGGGTCTGCGCGAGGAGCTCGTGGCCTACCGGGGCCTGGTGGAGGCCCTGTTGGGCGGGCTGCCCGAGACCCCCGGCACGGCCCCGGCCGCGAGGCCCGAGGGAACCGTGATGGAACGACCGCGCAGTGAGACCGAAACGGAGGTGGACCGGTGAGCGATCACGACGACACCGCCGGACGGACGAAGCAGGACCAGGACCAGCGCGGGGTCCGTCGGACCCCGCGGGCGCAGGGTCACAGCGGCCCCCGCGGACGGCAGGCGCCCGGGACCGGCGGGGAGCCGCGTCCCGTCGGCGGTGAGGCATCGGAGCCCCGGCAACGGAGCGGCACCCGTGCCGGGGCGGCACGCGTGGCCGGCCCCGGAGCGGGCCCGGAGGCTCCGCCGCAGGAGCCCCGCCCGGAGGGCACTGGTCCGGACGGACCCGGAACCGACCCCGCGCGGGTGGTGACGGTCGACGCGGAGGTCTCGGACCCCGCGCCCGCGCCCCCGCCCGCCACGGAGCCCGCCCCGGCGACCGCGCCCCCTCACGCTTCGGAATCGGTGCCCCCCACCGCGTCCGCCGGGTCCGGCCGCGCCGGTGCGGGCCGTGAGCACGGCCGCACGGGTACGGACCGTCCCGGTCCGGGCCGCGCCGACGGGGCCTGGACGCTCCGGCCGCGAGGCGTGGAGCCGGGCGAGGTGCGCGAGCGCTGGAGGGAGACCCAGGGCGGGTTCGTCGACGACCCCCGGAGGGCCGTGCAGGAGGCCGAGGCGCTGGCGACGGAGGTCGCCGACGCCCTGGTCGCCGAGATCGAGGCCCGCCGGTCCGCGCTCCGCTCCGCGTGGAGCGACGGGGACGGCTCGGACACCGAGGTGCTGCGGGTCGCCCTGCGCGACTACCGCTCCTTCGTCGAGGAGCTGGTCGGCAAGGGCACCTGACCGGGGGCGGGCTTTCGCGAGCCGCCCCGGGCGCGGGGTCGCCGGTCTCCGGCGGCCCCGCCGGGCGGGCGGTGTGCCCCGGCCGCTGCGGTCGCGAGGGTGCGTGTCCAGGAGCAGGTCCGCCGTGCGGGGCGGCTCCCCGCGTCTCATCGCGGGCCAGGACTCTCCGCGTGTCCAGCGGGTCTTGCTGTACATAATATGTAGATCGGTCTACAGTCGCTGCCATGGGTACCAAGGGGACGGTCACGCGCACTCGGCTCGTCGACGGCGCACGCGAACTGCTCGAAGCCCACGGCTACGCCGGGACGGGCCTCAACCAGGTCCTGGCCGCCAGCGGGGCCCCTCGCGGCTCCCTCTACTTCCACTTCCCCGGAGGGAAGGACGAGCTCGTCGCGGCGGCCCTGGAGTCCGCCGGGGCCGAGATCGGCGCCCTGATCAGGGATCTCTCCGAGGAGGCTCCCGACACGGTCTCCCTCGTGCAGGCGATGATCGACCTCTTCACCGCGAGGCTGGAGGAGTCGGCGTTCACGAAGGGCTGTCCGCTGGCCGCCACCGCGCTGGACGTCGCGGCCACCAACGACCTGGTGCACACCGTATGCCAGAAGGTCTACTCGTCGTGGCAGGCCAGGCTCGCGGACCGCCTGGTCGCCGAGGGGCGCGACCCCGAGGACGCGGACGCGGACGCCTGGTCCGCGCTCTCCCTCGTCGAGGGCGCGCTCCTGCTCTCCCGCGCGAACCGCAGCCGTAAGCCGCTCGACCGGGCCCGGAACTCGGTCGCGCGACTCCTCGGAGGGGAGTGACCCCGGTCCCGCACGCCGGGGCCGGTGTCGGGGGCCAGTATCGGGGAATCTGCCTCGTCCAAAAAATATGTAGACCGATCTATATAGGAGTGTGCATGTCATCACGACCTTCCGCGGACGTCACACCGCCCACCGCCCTCGTGCTCGGAGCGACCGGGCTCATCGGCCGACGGCTCCTGGCCGAACTGCTCCTCGGCGGACAGTCCGTGGCGGCCGGCACCCGGGGCGGCGTTCGCGAGGAGCAGCTCCTCTCCTGGCTGCGGGGACACGCCGTGCCCGTCGACCGGCTCACCACCGTCCGCGTCGACCTCGTCCGGCCGGACCTCGGCCTCACCGACGGCGACAGCGCCCCGGACCTGGGAGCCGTCCGCGACGTCTACAACTGCGCGGCGGTGTTCCGCTTCGGCCTGGACCGGGAGGAGGCCCGGTCCGCCAACGTCGACGGCGCCCTGCACGCCATCGCCTGGGCAGCCCGCCGTCGAGACCTGCGGCGTATGGTCCACATCGCCGGCTACCGCGTGAGTCGGGTCCCCGGCGCCCCGCTGGCGGGCGGAGCCGAAGGGCTCTACCGGCGGTACGGCGCCTACGAGGCCTCCAAGATCGAGGCGGACGCGGCTGTCCGGGACTTCGCCGAACGGGAGGGGGTACCTCTGACCGTCGTCAACCCGGCATCGGTCATCGGTGACTCGGAGACCGGCGAGGCCGGGCAGTACATCGGCCTGGCCGAGATCGTCCGCGACCTGTGGCGGGGGCGGCTACCGCTCGTGCCCGGCGGCCCCGAGACCTTCGTCCCGGTGGTCACCGTCGACCACCTCGCCCGCTTCCTGGCGGCAGTCCCCGCGCACGACACCGGCGACGTGCGCGCCCACTGGCTGCTCGACGAGAGCACCCCTCACCTACCCGCACTCGTCGGCGGCCTCGCCGCGCACCTGGGGGTGCGCCCGCCGCGCGGTTCCGTGCCCGTGGGGCTGCTGCGCCGCCTGCCGCGCGCGGTGACCGGCGTCGAGCCCGAGGCCCTCACGTTCCTGAGCGGGGACCGCTACGACACCGCGTCGGCCAACGCCCTCGCCCACGCAGCGGGGCTGGCCCACCCGCCGGTCTCCACCTCCCTCGCACGCTGGGCCGACCGGCTGGTGGCCGAGGACTTCGGCTCCCTGCCCGGCGGTGTGCCCGGCGGCCTGCACACGGTCGCCGGGGGCCGCACCTACCTGGTGGGCGACCGGGTCGGCCCCGCCTACGTCCTGCTGCACGGCCTGCCCCTGGACGGCGAGTCCTGGCGCCCGGTGGCGGACCTCCTGGACGGACCCGTCCTGGTCCCGGACCTGCCCGGGACGGGACGGTCGGGCCCCGTGCCGGTCTCCGTCGACTCCTGGCTCTCCGAACTCCTCGCCCCGGTGGTGACGCAGCCCGTCCTCGTGGGGCACTCCGCGGGCTGCGCCCCACTCCTGCGGTACGCGCACGCACATCCCGGCCGGGTCGGCGGACTCGTCCTGGTCGCACCGCCCTTCCTCCAGGAGGCGGCCCCACGGCTCATGCGGTTGCGTCCCCTGGTCCGGGCAGCCCTGCGCCGGATGTCGGCCGCGAGGCTGGGGGCGATGGTGGGGGCCGGTGCCCGCGACAGGGCCGTGACGAGCGCGGCCGCCCACCTGCGGCGGCCCGGGGTCGCCGCACGGGTCGCGGCGTGGCTGTCGGACGCGCAACGGCCCGCCGCGAGGGAGCAGCAGCGGTCACTGCTCGCGTCCTGCCCCGTCCCGGTGACCGTGGTCGAGGGGGAGCACGACCCCGTGGACACCGCCCTCCCCGTGGTCCGCGTCCCCGGTGCCGGCCACTGGCCCCAACTGGTCGCACCGCGCACGGTCGCCGACGCGGTCCGCGACCTCCCGGTGCTGCCGGAACAGGTGGGGGAGGCAGGGCAGCCGCGGGTCCGGTAGCCCCGGTCAGGGACGCGCCCAGACCCCCGACGTCCCCCGGCGATGGCTGTCCACCAGGTGGGTGTCGACGATGCCGATCGCCTCCATGAGGGCGAACATGCCCGTCGGCCCGGTGAAGGTGAACCCGGCCCGTCGCAGGGCACCGGCAAGGGCGGCCGACTCGGGGGACACGGTGGGGACGTCCTCGACCCGCGCGGGGGCCGGGGTCCGCCCGGGACGGAAGGACCACACCAGATCGGCCAGCCCTCCCTCGGCGCGCAGCGCGACCGCGGCCCGCGCGTTCCGGACCGTGGCGCGGATCTTCCTCCCATTGCGCACGATGGAGGCATCGCCCAGCAACCTCTCCACGTCGTCCTCCCCGTACTCGGCGACCGTGTCGGGGTCGAAGTCGTCGAAGGCGGCGCGGAAGGCGGGCCTCTTGCGCAGGATGGTGGCCCAGGAGAGCCCCGCCTGGAACGCCTCCAGGCTGATTCGCTCGAAGACTCCGCGCTCGTCGCGGACGGGCATGCCCCATTCGGTGTCGTAGTAGGCGCGCAGCAGCGGGTCCCTGGCGGCCCAGGGGGGACGGACCAACCCGTCCTCGCACACCAGCGCGCCGCTCGCCGTGGCGGTAAACGGCGCCTGTCCGGGTTCCTCCGGCATCTCGGGTGACCTCTCCGTGCAGCAGCGGCGGTGCCGACCGGCCCGTCCGCCACCGGGTGGGCGCCCCATGGCGCGGGCAGCGCGGCTGGTACGCCCTCGAAAATACGCGGCTCACGCCGCGTGAATCCACGGGAACGCCGAACACCGTGGACATCCCCAGGCCCCGAGGAACTCCACGGGACACCGGCCGGCCATCCCCGGGACACATTTTGCGAACCAGGAGTGCACGGACGAATACCCTCCGTCATAGTGGAATGTCCTCCGGCTCCGGTTTTTTTCGACCGCCCGGCACACCGGACCCGCGGCCTGGCAAGGGATCCCGAAAAACAGACAACCGACCCAAGAGACACCGGCAACACCAGGGATTGACACAGGTCACACCGTGATTCAATCTGGTTAACAGTTAACAGTTAACCGAAGGGACGACATGTCGGAGATCCTGCCCATCAAGCAGCGGGCACTCGGCGAGAAGGTCGCCAGTGAACTCCGGCGCCTGATCATCACCGGGCGCTACGCGCCGGGCACGTCTCTGGTCGAGGGGCACCTGGCCGAGCAGTTCGACCTGAGCCGCGGTCCCATCCGCGACGCGCTCAAGACCCTCGCCTCCGAGGGACTCATCGACACCAACCGCCGCAGCGCCACAGTCGTGGGTCTGGGCGGGGACGACATCGACGAGCTCTTCTCACTGCGGGGCTCCCTGGAGCAGCTCGCGCTGGAGATCGGCCTGGGCCGCGACCGGGCCGGGCTCACCCAAGGCCTGCGGGCTCCCCTGGAGCAGATGCGCAGGGCCCGCGAGGAGCGCGACCCCGACGCCTTCACCACCGCCGACGTGCGCTTCCACTCGGTTTTCTACGACGTGGCCGGGCACCGCCGCCTCGCCGACGTGTGGGCGCAGTACCGGCCCACCATCGAGGTGCTCCTCCTGGCCTCCAACGAACGCTACGAGGACCTCGGTCCCTCCGTCCGCGCACACGAGATCCTCGCCGGACTGGTCGAGTCCGGCGAGCCCGAAGCCGTCCTCGACGAGCTCCGCGGCCACCTGGACAACGCCAGGCTCAGGCTCCGGGCTCCCTACACGCAGACCGCGTCCCACTGATCCGGCGGGCGCACACCGCGTCCCGCCGTCCCTCGGCTCAAGTCCCGCGACCGACCCACGGAGCCGATTCCACCGAATCACCGGAGAGCACCATGCGTTCCACCACCTTCCGCCTGACCGCGGCCGCACTGGCGGTCACCGCCCTCACAGCCGGTTGCGCCGACAGGGGCGGCGTCAGCGAGGACGCCGCGGACTACCCCAGCCAGGACATCACCCTCGTCGTTCCCTACGACGCCGGAGGCGCGTCCGACCTCGCGGCCCGCACCCTGGCCTCCCAGATGGAGGACTCCCTGGGGCAGAGCATCATCGTGGAGAACCGCAGCGGCGGCGCCGGATCCGTGGGCCTGGAGGACCTCGCCGAGCGGGCACCCGACGGCTACACCATCGGCTACCTGCCGGTCGAGACCGTCATGCTCGGCTACCAGGGCTACGACGTCGACCCGGCCGACTACGACCTCGTCGGCCAGATGGTGTCGGTCCCCGCCACCATCGCCGTCCCCGAGGACAGCCCCCACCAGTCCCTCGACGACCTCGTCGAGGCCGCCACCGCCGAGCCAGGATCGGTCTCCGTGTCCAACTCCGGTGCGGGCTCCATCTGGGAGGCCGCCACCACCGAGCTGGGCCAGGCCACCGGTGCCGAGTTCCAGCCGGTGCCCTTCGACGGCGGCGCCCCCGCCGTCACGGCCGCCGTCGGCGGCCAGGTGGACGCCGTGGTCGCGGGCATCTCCGAGACCGCGCCCGCCCACGCGGACGAGCAGCTCCGCGTCCTCGCCGTCTTCGACTCCCAGCCCTCCGATTCGCTGCCCGGTGTGCAGACCGCGGCCGAGCAGGGCGTGGACGTCACGATCGGCGGCTGGGGCGGCATCGGCGCGCCGACCGGCCTCTCCGACGAGGTCCGCACGGCGCTGGAGGACGCCTTCTCGGAGGCGGCCGACTCCGAGGAGTTCAGGACGATCATCGCCGACTCGGGGAACGTCCCGGTCAACGTGCCCTCGAACGAGTTCGTCGAGTTCGTCGACCAGGAGTACACCCGCTTCGGGGCCCTGCTCGAAGGCCAGGACTGAGCACCGTGGCCGAGACGACCACCACCTCGGACGCGCCCCCCTCCGGCGGGGCACGTCCGGGACGCAGGCTGAGGGACCTGGTCCCCGCCGCTACCGGCGCGGTGCTCGCCGCGGGTGCCTTCGCCCTGGCCACGCAGATCCCCGAAGGGGCCCGCCTCACCCAGTTCAGCCCGAGGTGGTGGCCGGAGATCCTGGCCGTCCTCCTCCTGCTGCTGAGCTCGTGCCTGGCCGCGAGCGTGCTCCGCCGACCGTCCGTGACGGTGGAGGAGGACGACCCCGGGTCCGCGACCCGCCAGGGTGCGTGGCGGCTCGCCGCGATGCTCGCGTCGATCGCGGGCTACGGGGTCCTCTGGTACTTCGTCGACTTCCGGGTCTGCACCGCGATCCTGTTCGCGGCCCTGACCTGGCTGGGCGGCGGACGCGGGTGGAAGGCGCTCATCCTCTTCCCGATCGGTGTGACCGCGCTCCTCTACCTCCTGTTCGGCGTCCTCCTGAGAGTGCCACTATGAATCCGATCGTCGAGGGCTTCGGCGCCCTCCTGGACCCCACGGTCCTGCTGTGCATCGCCGCGGGTGCCCTCCTGGGCATGCTCGTCGGGGCCTTCCCCGGTGTGACCGCCACCATGGCCGTCGCTCTGGCCAGTGGTTTCACGCTCTCGCTCGAACCGCTTCCCGGTCTGGCGGTCCTGCTCACGATCTACGTGGCGGCGAACTTCGGCGACCGTGTCCCGGCGATCCTCATCAACACCCCGGGGACGCCCGCGTCCATCGCCACGACCTTCGACGGCTACGCCATGGCCCGCCAGGGCAGGGCCGGGCTGGCCCTGACCTCGTCGGCCTTCGCCTCCGCGTGGGGGACGCTCGTCGGCGTCGTCCTGCTCATGGTCGCCGCGATCCCGCTGTCCCGGCTCGCCCTGAACTTCGGCCCCGCCGAGATGTTCGCGCTGGTCGTGTTCGGCCTGACGATGATGATCGGGGTGTCCGGCGGCCGGATCGTCAAGGGGCTCATGGCGGGCGGGCTCGGCCTGCTCCTGGGGGCGGTCGGCCGCGACCCCATCACGGGCACACCGCGGTTCACGTTCGGCGCACCCGAGCTGTCCGACGGCATCCCGTTCATCGCCGCGATCATCGGCCTCTTCGGTATCGCCGAGGTGATGAACCAGGTCCTCGTGCACCGCCGGGGCCACGGTGTGGAACCGATCAAGGACTTCGGCCGCTGGTTCCCCCGGCGCTCGGAGTGGCGCACCATGCTCAAGCCGATGGCCGTCGGCAGCGGCGTCGGCGGTGTGGTCGGCATCGTGCCCGCCACCGGCGGGGACATCGCGGGCATCCTCGGATGGGACCAGGCCCGCAGGGTGTCCAGGCGGCCCGAGGAGTTCGGCAAGGGGTCGTTGGAGGGCATCACCGCCGCGGACACCTCGTCCAACGCCACCCTCGGCGGATCCGTGACGACGACGCTGGCCCTGGGCCTGCCCGGCGACTCCGTGATGGCCGTGATGATCGGCTCCATGGTCGTCTGGGGCATCCAGCCGGGCCCGTCCCTGTTCGCCGACCGGCCCGACCTGGTCTACAGCATCGCCGGGATCATGCTGATCGCGACGGTCGTCGCCCTCGTGGTCAGCATCCTGCGCATGCGCGGTGTCGCCAAGCTCCTGGAGCTCCCGCAGCACTTCCTGTGGGCGGTCATCCTCGTGTTCTGCATGGTCGGCACCTACGCCGTCAACAACAGCGTCTTCGACGTCGCCGTGATGCTCGTGTTCGGCCTCGTCGGCCTGTTCCTGAAGCGCTTCGGCATCCCGCCCGGCCCCGTCGTCCTCGGCCTGATCCTGGGCACCCTGGCCGAGGGCAACCTCCGCCGGGCCCTGGAGATCGGCGGCCCGGAGAACATCCTGACCAGCCCCATCGCGCTCGGCCTCCTGGCGGTGAGCACGCTCGCCCTGGTCGTGCCGCCGCTGCGCACCGCGTGGCGCGCACGCCGCGCCCGCGCGTCCGAGAGCACCATCACCACGGCGTCCTGACCCGGGTAACGCCCGGCAGCCGCCCCTTCCCCACCCGAGGAGAACCACGCATGTCCGCCCACGCGAAGGTGATCACCGCCCTCCCTACCCCGTTCACCCGGGACGAGTCCCTCGACCCCGACGGCGCCACCGCGCTGTTCACGGCGGTCCGCGACCGGGGGGTCGACGGCGTGTTCGTCGCGGGGACCACCGGCGAGTTCACCGCCCTCGACGACGAGGAGCGGACCAGGGTGATCGGCCTGGCGCTGGACGTCCTCGGACCGGAGCGCGTCTACGCCCACGTGGGTGCGGCCGCGCCCCGGCAGGCCGAGTCCCTGGTCAGGGCCGCCGTCGGCGCCGGGGCGACCCGGCTCGCCGCCGTCACGCCCTACTTCCTGCCCGCACCCGAGGACGCGCTGGTGCGCTACTACGAGCGCCTCGTGGCGGCGGCCGACGGCGCGGAGGTGCACGCCTACCTGTTCCGGGCGCGCTCCACCACCCCGGCCGCGCCCTCGGTGCTCCGGCGCCTCCGCGACGTCGGCGTCCGCGGGGTGAAGATCAGCGGCGAGAGCGACGCCTCGGTGTCGGCCTACCTGGCGCAGGCCCCCTCCGGGTTCGACGTCCTGTCCGGCAACGACATCGCCTTCGAGGAGTTCGTCCGCGCGGGCGGCCTCGGTGTGGTCTCGGGTGTCTCCTCCGTCTTCCCCCGGCCGTTCGTGGCGTTGCGCGACGCCCTCAACAGCGGTGACACCGACGGGGTGCGTGCCGCGCAGCCGCTCGTGGCGCGCGCGGTGGCGGCGGTGCGAAGCGGAAGCATCCCGCACCTCAAGGCGGGTCTGGAGGTCCAGGGGATCGCCGCGGGGCCCGCGAGGGTCTGCGGCGACGCCGTCTCCGAGGCCGACCTGGACGTCCTCAGGGAGACGGCGGAGGCCCTGTCCTGACCCCGAGGGCCCGAGGGCCGGCCCCTCGGGTGCGCGACCGGAGACCCGACGCCCGCGCGGCGTCCGCAGAAGCCGCCCCGGGGGCGGCAGACCGAGAGGCGAGTGAGCGCGGATGGCGCTGAAGAAGATCATCAACCGGCCGGAGGACTTCGTCGACGAGGTCACCGAGTCGCTGCTCATGGCACACCCCGACCGGTTGCGCGCCGCGACCGGCGACCGCAGGGCGCTGGTGCGCGCCGACGCGCCCGTCGAGGGCCGCGTCGGCATCGTGACCGGGGGCGGGTCCGGCCACCTGCCGCTGTTCCTCGGCTACGTGGGGCAGGGGCTGGCCACGGGGGTGGCCGTGGGGAACGTGTTCTCCTCCCCCTCCGCCGAGCAGATCGCCGCGGCGACGCGCGCCAGCCACGGGGGCGCCGGCGTCCTGTACCTGTACGGCAACTACGGCGGGGACGTCTACAACTTCGACCTGGCCGCGGACGTCGTGGCGGCGGAGGGCATCGGGACGGCGACGGTGCTGGGCACCGACGACGTGCTGTCCGCGCCCCGGGGCAAAGAGCACACCCGCCGCGGCGTGGCGGGGCTGTTCTTCGCCTACAAGACGGCCGGGGCCTGCGCCGAGCGCGGCGACGACCTGGAGGCGGTGCGGTCGGTGGCCCAGCGCACGGTGGACGCCACGCGCACGATGGGGGTCGGGCTGTCCCCCACCATCCTCCCCGCCGCCGGTGAGCCCACGTTCACACTCGCCGAGGGGGAGATGGAGGTGGGGATCGGCATCCACGGCGAACCGGGGAGCCACCGGGGTGCGCTGGAGACCGCCGACGAGATCACCGACCGCTTCCTCGCCGAGATCCTCGGGGAGCTGGAGCCGGTGCGCGGGGACCGTGTCGCGGTCCTGGTGAACGGCCTGGGCGCCACCCCCCTGGAGGAGCTGTACCTGGTGTACCGCCGGGTCCACCAGGTGCTGGAGGAGCGCGGCGTGGTCATCCACCGGCGCTACGTGGGCGAGTTCGCAACGAGCCTGGAGATGGCGGGGGCCTCGGTCTCCGTGCTCCTGCTCGACGACGAGCTGGCCGCGCTGCTCGACGCCCCGGCCGCGTCCCCGTTCTTCGGCCAGGGGAACACGGAGGCGCCGAGTGCGCGCGTGGACGGGGTCGGGGCCTCCGACGCGGAGCCCGGTCGCGGTCCGGCCCCCGCCGTCCGCCGCACCGGTACCGCCGGGGCGCTGCGCGGCACGCTGGTCGCGACCATGGAGCGCATGCCGCCGCACGCGGAGGAGCTGCGGCTGCTGGACTCGCGGCTCGGTGACGGCGACCTGGGGATCACGGTCGCCTCCGGGGCCGCGGCCGTCCGCGACGCGCTGCTCGCGCTGCCCGAGGACGCCCACCACGCCGATGTGCTGCGCGCCGCGGCGACGGCGTTCGCGGCGGCCAACCCCTCGACGTTCGCCGCGCTGACCGGCGCGGGCGTGCTCGCCGCCGCCGCCGAGTCGGAGGAGCTCACGTCCGTCTCGGTCCGTGACGCCGCACGCCTCACCGCCGCGGTCTCCCGCAGGGTGCGGGAGCGCGGCGGGGCCGGGCCCGGCGACAAGACGTTCGTGGACGGGCTGCTCCTGGTGGAGGGGGCCCTGGAGGGTGCGGACGACCCGGCGGCAGCCGCACGGGCCGCCGCGTCCGCGGCCGGGCGCGCCGTCGAGGAGACCAGCGGGCTGACGTCGGCGAAGGGCCGTGCGGCCTGGGTGGGTGAGCGCGGGGCGGGAGAGCGCGACCCCGGGTCCGTCGCCCTCCTGCGGTTCCTGGAGGAGCTGCGCGACGTCCTCTCCTGAACGCGTCCCCGTGGTGCCTCTGTGGGGGTCGCACCACGGGGGCGCCCCGGCGGGCGGGGGCCGGGCCTCCGGGGCCTTGTGCACCCCCTGCGGGGCCGCCCGGACGGAAATCGGAGAAAGGGGGAAAGCCCCCGGGATTCGCTTTGGGCGCCGCCCCCGGGGGCTCGTTCATATTCTCACTCTGAGCACAAAAGAAAGGGCGCGGGTCGACGGTGGGAGTTGTCGACCCGCGCTGAACCAGCTCTCGGCCCTCGTGCGTCCTAGCAGTCGAGGGTGATGGAGATGGTGATGCCGCAGGGAACGCTGGTCGGGGCGTCGGTGCCCTCGTCCATGGTGACGCTCATGTCGTCGTGGGCCACCTGGGCGCCGGCGGTCGCGAGCAGGTCGAGGTCGCCGAAGATGCTGGCGGGCTGGTTCATGCCATTCTCCTTGTGTGACTACTTCCGGAATCCGGAAAACGCGCGGTTTCTCCGGTATTCCGGCGCCCTGTCTGGACTAATACGAGCATCTCTTTTTCGCGTCGGCTGTCCAAGGGGATACGGGAATTTGGCAACTTCGTGCCATCCGGCGTCCCTGAGGGGCGGAGAGGGTCAGATCCAGCCGGACTCGCGGGCCAGTTCGGCCGCCTCGTAGCGGGTACGCACGTTGAGCTTGTCGAGGATCGCGGACAGGTAGTTGCGCACCGTCCCGTTGGCGAGGTGGAGCTTCCTGGCGATGTCCCCGGTGGTGGAGGTCTGGCTGACCTCCGCGAGGATGCTCAGCTCGCGCTCGCTCAGCGGGCAGCTGGGCTCGGCCAGGGCGTCGGCGGCGAGGTAGGGGTCCACGTAGCGGTCGCCCTCGGCCACGCGCCGGATCACGTCGGAGAGCACCTGGGCCGACGTGCTCTTGGCGATGAACCCGTTGGCACCCTCCTTGAGCGCGCGGCGCAGCGCCCCGGGGTTGGCGTGTCGGGTGAGGATGACGCAGCGGGTGGTCGGGCAGTGCTTCTTGAGCCGTTCCAGCAGTACGAGACCGCCGTCGGGCATCTCCACGTCGAGCATCACGATGTCGGGCCGGTGTTCGAGCGCGGCGGCCAGGGCGGCTGTCCCGTTCTCGGCCTGGGCCACCACCGAGATGTCCGGCTCCAGGTCGAGCAGGGCGGCGATCGCCTCCCGGGTCATCGCCTCGTCCTCGGCGAGCAGTACGCGGATCAGGGCCTTCGCCTCCGAACGTGTTGGGGCCACGTGCGTCTGCGTGACACACGCCCCATTATCGCGGCACCCCGGTGCCTCCCGTGACAGCGCGGCTGCGCGCTCCCGGGGCGCCGGCGCGGCCGGACTCCCGGCGCGGCCAGGTCAGGCCCGCTGCGGCGAGCGCGTGAGGTCCTCGGCGATCTCCATGACATAGGTCCCGTACTCGGAGCCGGCCATGCGGGCCCCCAGCTCGTAGCAGTCCTCCGGGGAGATGAACCCCATGCGGAGCGCCACCTCCTCCACACAGGCCACCCGCACCCCCTGCCGGTTCGCCAGGATCTCCACGTACTTGCTGGCCTCCAGGAGGGAGGAGTGCGTTCCGGCGTCCAGCCACATGAACCCGCGCCCCAGCCGCACCAGCCGGGCCCTTCCCTGGCTGACGTACTCGCGGTTGATGTCGGTGATCTCCAGTTCCCCCCGTTTGGAGGGCCTGATCTGCGCCGCGATGTCGACGACGTCCTGGTCGTAGAAGTAGAGGCCGGTGATGGCGTTGTCGGAGCGCGGGTTCAGCGGTTTCTCCTCGATGGACGTGAGGGAGCCGCCCGCGTCCAGCTCACCGATGGCGTAGCGCCCCGGGTCGGACACCTGGTAGCCGAACAGCGCGCACCCCGGGAAGCTCTCCCGGGCGGAGGCGAGCAGGTCGTAGAACCCCGACCCGTGGAAGACGTTGTCGCCCAGGACCAGCGCCGAGTCCTCCCCCCGCACGTGGTCGGCACCGATGACGTACGCCTCGGCGATCCCGCGCGGTTCGTCCTGGCGCGCGTACGTGATGTTCAGCCCCAGGTGCGAGCCGTCGCCGAGGAGCGCGTGCACCGCGTCCAGGGACTCGGGCGCGCAGATGACCAGGATGTCCCTGATGTCCGCGATCATGAGGACGGAGAGCGGGTAGTAGATCAGCGGCTTGTCGTAGACGGGGAGCAGCTGTTTGGAGGTGCACCTGGTCAGCGGGTACAGGCGGCTGCCGCTCCCGCCCGCGAGGAGTATCCCCTTCATACAAGGCCTCTCTTTCGCACCGGTTCGCACCGGCGGATCATCTGTACGATCGGTCCTTACTCGTCGAGCCGCAGGGAGCGAGCCGTATGAACGTCCGTCAACGGCCCGTCGAAGCCACCACTCCGGACGGGATCGTCCTGAGCCACGTGCGCAAGAGCCAGTACCTGACCATGGGGTTCGCCGTGCTCCTGCCGGTCATCGGGCTGGTCACCGGCTCCCCCGGGCTCACCGACGCGGTGTACCTCGCGGGGCTGCTGCTCGCCTTCGTGGTCCTGCGCGCGTTCACCATCGGGCTGACGGGTGAGCTGCCCCCCGACCCCTGGCGGGCGGTACTGGTGTGGTCCCTGGCCCTGGTGGGGGTGTCCGCCGCGACGCTGGCGGCGGCCGGGACCACGGAGCCGTGGCTGTGGCTGGTCCTGCCCGGCACCGCCACGGCGGACGTGATCGCCCTGCGCGAGAACCGGAACGCCTCCGTGTACGCCGCCCTCATCGCGGTGACGATGGCGACGTGCGTCTACCTGGTCATGTGGCCGGAACTGGGCGGCAGCAGCGCGTGGCAGCAGTCCCTGCTGGCCTTCTTCGTCGTGATGTTCATCGGCTACTGGGAGTCCACCGGGCCACTGCTGTGGCGGAGGACCGTCGACGCCGAGGAGACCACGCTGCGTCTGGCCCTGACGGAGGAGCGGCTGCGGATCTCCGAGGACCTGCACGACATCCTCGGGCGTGCGCTGGAGGTGGTCGCGTTCAAGGGCGAACTGGCCTCGCGGCTCATCCGGACCGCCCCCGACCGTGCCGAGCACGAGCTGGAGGAGATGCAGGTGGTGGCGCGCGGCGCGGTCCAGGACGTGCGCGAGCTCGTGCGGGCCCGTCAGACCACCCACGTCGCCGACGAGGTCCAGTCCGCCGAGCGGCTGCTGCGGTCGGCCTCCATCCGCAGCTCCGTGCGCGGATCGTTCGCCGAGGTCCCCGACGAGCTGGCCAACCCGCTCGGCCGCGTGGTGCGGGAGGGCATCACCAACATGCTGCGGCACGCCAACGCCACGACCTGCGAGATCCATCTGACCAGGGACCCGGACGGCTTCGAGCTGGTCGTCCGCAACGACGGCGTCAGCCGGAGGGCGGGCGCGACCCCGCACCGCGGGTCCCGCAGCGGGATCGACAGCCTGCACCGCCACATCGCCGAGTTCGGGGGCGAGCTCACCTCCGAGGAGGAGGGCGCGACCTTCACCCTCACGGCCAGGCTCCCGCCGGCCGCCGGGGCCGGGCCGCGGGAGGGCTGAGGCCGCGCCGGGGCCGGACACGACCGCCCTCACCGGTCCGTGCCCGTCGGCAGCAGTCCGAGCGCCCCGGCCAGGAACGCGAACTCGTCCGCGGCCTGGGCGCGCTTGGCCGACGCCGCCCCGGTCGTGTGCCCCAGGCTGGGCCGCAGGGCGTACAGGGCCGGTCCGGCAGCGCCGTCCCGGCCTCCCGTCCCCTCCCCGTCGCCGGCCCCGGGGGCGCGGGCCGCGATCTGGAGGGCGGCGCAGAACTTGCGGGCGTGCGCCGGGTCCACCCGGCGGTCCAGCTCGAAGGCGGTCAGCAGCGTCGGCGGGTAGCGGGTGCCGAACCGGACGTTGTGGTGCGGCGAGTACCGCAGGAGCGCGGCCCGGTCCCCCGGGTCGTCCGGGTCTCCGTACTCGGAGATCCAGGCGCGCCCCGCCGATCGGCGGTGGAACCCCAGCATGTCCAGGGGAGCCGCCACGCACACGGCTGCGGCGTAGGAGCCGGGGCGGTCCACGACGGCCGCGGCGGCGAGCATCCCGCCGTGCGAGGAACCCAGGAGTCCGAGCCTGCCGGGTTCCGCGGCCTTCGCGTCGACCAGGTGGTCGGCGGCGGCGTGCAGGTCCAGGACGGAGCGGTACTTGGCGCGCCCGCGTGCCGCCTCGCGCCACTGCCCTCCCTCCTCGCCCCCGCCGCGTACGGCGGCCATCGCCCACCGGCCCCCCGCCGCGACCCAGGCCAGGGCCGCGGCCGAGAACGTCGGGGTGTTGGCCAGGCCGAAGCCGCCGTAGACGGTGAGCAGGGTCGGCGCGGGCCCGGTCGCGTCCGCGGCGCCGATGACGAAGACCCGGACGGTGACCCCGTCCTCGGCGGGCGCCTCCAGCCGTTCGCAGACGACCGTGCCGGGGGCGGCGGCGCCCGGGGCGGACAGCGCCGGGAGGGCGGCGGGTTCCCCGACCCGGTACCGCAGGAGCGAGGGCGGGGTGACGAAGTCGGTCCACCCGATCCACGCGTCCCCGGTGCCGTCGACGCTGATCCCGGACACGGTGCCCGTCCCGGGGAGCAGGACCTCCTCGGCGGTCGCGGGTCCGGGGTCCGCCGCTCCGCCGGGCCCCGCGCCCGGCCCGGGAGCGGGTGCCGGGTCGGACGCGGGTGCCGGGTCGGACGCGGGTGGGGGCCGGGTGCCGGAGCGGTGCAGCCGGAGCCGGGACGCCCCCTCCGCCCGCCAGACCGTGAGCAGGGGTGCGTCGGCTCCCGTACCCGCGCCGACCGCCTGGACCAGGACCTCGTCGGGGCGTTCGGGGACCGATTCCCACCAGTCCCCGCCCTCCCCGAGCCGCGCGGTGAGCAGCCGTCCGCGCGGGGCCCCGTGGTCGGTGAGGACGTCGAGGAGCCCTCCGGCCCGGAAGGACGCGGTGCACCCGGACGCGGCGTGCACCGCGCTGAGCCGCGGGGCCGCGGAGGGCTCGGGCGGCAGTTCGCCGACCCACACCCCCGTGCCCTGTGCGCCTCTGGCCTGGACGAGCAACCACCGTCCGGACGGGTCGACGGCGACCCGTTGGGCGAGCCAGTCCCCGGGGACCCCCTCGACGGCGGTGTCGGCGTCCTGGGGGGCACCGATCGTGTGGACGTGGGCGCGCCTGCGGACGGCGCGTCCGTCGGTGGCGGCCCGCACGTAGCAGAGGCCTTCGCCGGGCAGCCAGGCGGCGGGAAGGTGGTGGCACCCGGTCAGGGGGGGTTCGACCGCCTCACCGGAGTCGGCGTCGATCACGGCGATCCGCCCGTCGCCGCCGTCGGCGGAGGCGAGGGACACCGCCAGGCGCGCACCGTCGGGCGAGAGCGACCAACCGGTCAGGACGGTGGTCCCGGTCCCGTCCCAGGCGGCCGGGTCGAAGACCGTGCGGGCGCGGCGGTCGGACCCGGGGTCCGGACGCCGGACGCGCACCAGGACCGGGTGGTCGCGGCCGGGCGTGTGGCGCAGGTAGACGGCGTGGCCGCCGCCCCACTGCGGCAGCCCGTAGGCGCCGACGTCCAGGAAGGGGTCGAGGTGGCGGCGCACGGCGGCCCGCAGGCCGCCGCGGTCCAGGTGGCGGTCGAGCAGGTCGGCCTGGTCGGCCTCCCACTCCGCCACCGCCGCGCCGCCGTCCTCCAACCAGCGGAAGGGGTCGGGGGACCCGTCCCGGGGGACCACGGGGGCCCTGGGCTCCGGGGCGGCGGTCACGCCGCGCTCCCCGTCGGTGCGGCCGTCGGGTCGGTGGCCGTCGGATCGGCGGCCGTCGGATCGGTGGCGGACGGGTCGGTGGCCACAGCGCCGGACGACGCCACGGCCTTGAGCACGGAGAAGATGGACGGCATGGCCCCGTCGTCGCCCTTCCCGGTGTGCGCCGAGACGCCCTTCTCGGTCGCGACCACGTGGAACCCGTCCTCGGCGAGGAGGCCGAGGTTGCGTCGCACCGCCTGCGAGCCCATCCGGGGGCCGCCCAAAGACGGGACGACGAACACCGGTGCCTCCGTGAAGGACACCGTCGCCAGCGCGAGGCTGTCGGTGATGCCGTGGGCGCACTTGGCGACGAACGCGCCGGTGGCCGGGACCACCATCGCCAGGTCGGCCCACTCGGCGGCTTCGCGGTGCTCGACGGATCCTCCGCCGGGCCGCCAGTCGGGGCCGAGCACGGGGTTGGTGGAGAGCGCGGCGAGGGCGTCGGCGGAGACCAGGCGGGTGGCCGCGTGGGTCAGGCAGACCCTCACGTTCCAGCCGTAGAGCTCACGCAGGTACAGGACCCAGCCCGGGAGCAGGGCGACGGGCAGCGCGCCCGTCCCCACCAGGAGGACGTTGCCCCGGGGCAGGGAGAGTCGGGGGGTGTTCACGGTGACACGCTCCTCTGGCGTCGGTCTGTGCCGGGCGAGGGGGCCGCGTCGCGCGGCCCGGATCCGCCCTGTTCGAGCAGGCTCTGGACGACGGCCATCTCCAGGGTGACCGTCGCGGGGTTCAGGCCGACGGCGGCGGCCAGCCTGCGCGCGTGGTCGACCATGAGCACGGCGGTCCCGGTGCGCAGCACCTGCGGCGAGTGGCGGCCCGTGCCGGCGGCCAGGACGCCGTAGCCGGAGGCGACCCGGTTCAGGGAGGGGGCGCTGGCCTTGCCGGCCACCGAGAAGAGGCGGGCGACGAGGGCGAGTTCGGCGAGGACTCGGCAGGTGTCCAGGACGAGTGGGGCGGGTGCGGCGGGCAGCAGGACGGTGAGGCGGCCGGGGTCCGGGCCCCCGCCTTCCCCGTCGGCGTCGGTGGCCCGGGGCGGCGCCGCGCCTGCGGGCACGGCGGTCTCTCCGGTGTCCGGGTTCCCGGAGGGGTCGGCGGCCCCGGTGAGGACCAGGCGTCCGAGTCCCAGCGTGCGGTGGGCGCCGTGGTCCAGGAACGCCGGGTGCGGCGCCCGGCCGCCGAGCAGGTCCAGGACGTGGCGCGCGTCCGCGATCCCAGCATCGGCGCACTCCCCCAGGAACGCACGTGCCGTCTCCCAGACCGGTGGGAGGGAGCCGTCCTCCTGCGGTACGGGCCCGTCCGGTCGGGGGCGGCCCTCCACCGCGAGGTGGACCAGTGCGGGGATCTCGCGTTCGGCCTCCGACGGCAGCGGGGCGGGGACGCGGAGGACGTCGGCCACCGCGCGCTCGCCCGGAACTGCGGGGAACGCCTCGTACCCCCGGCGGGCCGCGTCCCACCGGGCCTCCGCGAACACCACGGGTCCCGGTTCCGCGGGGGGCGGCGGCCCCGAGGTACCGGGCGGCGCGGGCGGCGCGGGCAGGAACCAGTCCCAGGCCCCGTCGCGGGGCTCGACCCTTCTGGCGGGCGGCGGGGTGCGCGGTTCGGCGGTCACGGCGTCGGGCCTCCTTCGGCGGGGCCGGCGAGGGCGGCGAGGATCCTGGCGTCGAGCCCGTCGGTCCCGTGGGCGGCCAGGGAGCGTGCGAAGAGGTCGGCGAGCCCGGCCCCGAAACTGCCCGCGGTGAGGCCCGGCGGGTGCACGGCCAGGCCGGTCCCCCGGGCCACCCGCGTCGAGAACCCGGGCACGGCGTCCACGAGGGTCTCGGGCAGGCCCGAGTCGCGCAGGGCTTCGACGGTGCGCCCGGTGTCGGCGGCGTCCAGGTAGAGGACGAAGGAGTCGGGCCGGGGCCGCGCGGTGCCCCGGATCGCCGCCTTGGCCTGCCAGGGGGCGTCGAGCCGTTCGAGGGCTTCGAGGACGGCACCCAACACCTTCCGGTCCGTGAGGGACGGCAGGTGCAGGTAGAGGCGGGCGCGGGGTCGAAGGGCCGGACCGTTCGGCCCGGTGTAGCCGAACCAGCCGAAGAGCGCCCCCGGCCGGGCGCGGGGCAGTCGCAGGACTGCGGTGCCGTCGGGGCGGTGGTCCACGTCCGCCTCGGGCATCCGCAGTCGGACGCCCCGTTTCTCGGCGAGCACCCCTGTGCCGTCGGCGCCCCGGACGTCCCATCCGCCGTCCGGCCAGGTTCCGGCGGCGAGTTCGGTGAGCAGGGCGAGGGCCGCGGAGTCGGTGCGCGTGTCGGGCGGTTCGGGGTCCCCCGCCAGGTGGACGTCGCGGTAGATCCAGCTGCGCAGCCGCGCCACGAGGCGGGGGTGCCCGGGTTCCTCGCTGAGTTCTCCGGTGGTCCCGCGCCTCCAGCGCCCGCGCTCCTGCGCCGGGCGGACCGCGCCGGTGACCAGCGCGCACCAGGCGCGGACGGCCTCCGGGGACACCGCGGTCGGGTCACCGGCGGGGGCTGCGGGGCCGAGGGGGTCCGCGGCGGAGGACCGGGAGGCGGGTGCCCCGGCCGTTCCGGGGGTGGCGGTCCTCGGTTCCGTCCGTCCGGCGGTCACGCCGCCCCTCCCTCGTCCAGGACCGCCCGCAGTCGGGCGGCGGCCGCGGGCAGGTCGCCGAGCATGCCGACCACGGCGTGTTGGAGGACGACGGGCACGGTGCCGACCTGGCTGCCGATCGTCGCCAGGGACTGGGCCCGGCAGAAGAGCCGGGATCCCGTGAGCAGGAGCAGCCGTTCGAGGTCGGGTTCCAGGCCGCGTACCTCCCGGTAGCCGTCGAGCATCAGCGCGAAGTACGCGAAGGTCTCCTCCGCTGCGGCGGTGACGGCCGCGCGGACCTCGCCCGGGTCCTCCGCGCGCGCGTTCAGGATGCGGTGGTGGAGCGAGGAGGCGAGGACGCCCGCGAGGAACGCGGCCAGGTCCTCGTGCGGGTCGCCCCGCCCGGCCAGCTCCCAGTCGATGAGGGTGAGCCCGGCGCCGGGACGGACGAGGATGTTGTCGGGTTTGAGGTCGCCGTGGACGAACACCGTCCCGTCCTGTCCGGCCTCGGCGACCGACTCCAGTGCGCGGCGTGCCCCCGGGTGGCGGTCGAGTGCCCGGAGCATCGCGATGACCTGGTCGGACGTGGTGGCGTACTCGTCCGGTCCGAGGGGGAACAGGCGGGGGCGTTCGGGGGCGGCGGGGGCGAGGCCGGCCGGGTCGAGGCCGTGCAGGGTCGCGGTGAGGACGCCGCAGAGGCGCGCGGAGGAGGTGTCCCCCTCCCTGGCGAGTGCGTCCTGGAGCGTGGTGTCCTCGGCCCCCGCCTCGAAGACCAGGTGTGCGTCGTCGTGCCAGACGGGGGCGGAGCAGAGGGCGGCCCCGTCGGGGGTGCGGGCGGAGGCGGCAAGCTCGTTGGCCAGGCGCTCGCGGAGCAGGGACTCGGCTCCGGCCGCGTGTCCGCGGGCGCGTTTGACGACGAGGTGCCGCCCCTCGTGCTCGACCCGGAAGACGCGCGGGTGGAAGGGGATCGCGCGTGCGTTGCGGAGCACGGCGCCGATGTCGTCCACCAGGGGCGCGGGCCCCGGGAGGGTGGGTTCGTGTACGACCGTGCGGCTCACAGCAGGCCTCTCTGGGTGAGTCTGACCGCGGTCTGGAAGCGGTTGCGGGCGTTGACCATCTCCTTGATCCCCGCGACGTGTCTGCGGAAGGTGCGCAGGGACGTGCCCAGCTCCCTGGCGGCGTCCTCGTCGCTCAGCCCCTCGCTGAGGAGTCGGATGATCTCGTTCGTCAGGACGTTGGAGATCGTCTCGCAGGTGTCGTCCGCGTTCTCGGGCACGGCGTCGAGGGGGGTGGCCGACCGCCAGGCGAGGTCGAACAGGGTACGCATTCCGGAGACCATCGTCTGTTCACGCAGCACGGTGACGCGTTCGTTGTCGCCCTTGCCCTGGGAGGCGATCACCGCGAGGGTGTGGTCGACGAGCGCGAGGTAGTGCGGAACGGAGTCGGCGACGCGGATGCGCGCGCCGCAGTCCCGCTGCTGGCGGATGGCGCCGCGCAGGGCGGCGTCCGCCAGGTTCCTCCGGTCACTCACCACCTGGACCTTCAGGCCCGAGGCGAGCGTCCTCGCGGACGCGGTGCGCAGAGCCGTCCGGGCCCCGATGGTGGCGGGGTAGAAGACCCTGATCTCACGGGCGCTGTCACGGGCCAGGGTTCCGAGGAACGTGTCCATGCTGATCGTGGAGGGAAAGGTCGTTAAAGCACCGGGGACGTGTTTCGGTACTTCATGAGAAACCATGCATCCTCCGTGAGGAGCTGGCCGGACCATCGGCCGGCCTTTGCTACGCGGACGGGGGCCAGGACGTAAGTCGAATCTCCTCTCCTCCGACGGCACGGTAGTTCCATAAACACCACCGGAGGACCGGAAACCCAATGGGGGAATCCTGGTGACCGGCAGGGCACACCATAGCCGCGAGCCTCCCGGCAATTCAACCCCCTCAACAGTTCACGCCCTCTAATCCGAGTACTCCCAGTGGCGAATCAGCAGGACTGCCGACTGCCGGGCATGACAGTGTAAGAAGAATATGATGACCGCATTATTTCGTTGGGATAAATGGCATGGTCCGGCGTTTTTGAATTTTCGCCGGCGCCTCGGTTCCGTCACCGAACCGCCGCCCGCCGCCCACCGGTCACCACGCCTGAGCTGCAAGGGCACCTCTCCACACAGAGCCACCCGCGCCCGGCGGGCCGCCACCCGACCGCCGCCGACCGACCCACCAGGGAGAAGACGGAACCTCCCGAACCGGATTCGGCGGAGCGCGCCGTGACGACCTTTTCCGCGTGCGGGTTCGTGACAGCGCAAAAAAACTTGGACGTCAAATATCTGTGCACTCCTCCCTCAGTTGGTTCGCCACGTGCGCACGGAGACGGGGCACCCGATAAGGCTGTTCTCCTACCAGCAGGGGAAAAACTGGTAAAGCACGCTCCCCACCGTTCCGTACGCACCGGCAACCCGCGATCGACCTGGAGTCGAAGGAGAATCCGCGGCGAGGCGGCCCTGCCCCGGCCAGTCTGCCCGCCGACACCGCCGGACGAGCGCAATCCGACACTTCAGACCTATCGGACGAAAATCTTCCAACTATGCCAAAAGACGATAATTGCTGATACATCCCATGCGTGCAGGTGTAATGCCGCCACCTGACAGCCGCCACACCGCCGTGAGCGGCCCCTCCTCCCGGGAACGCGCTAGGTGACCAGCGTGGAACCCGAGCCCACCCGCCGACACCGCCCCCGGCGACGCAGGCCGCCCCGCAGCGTCCACCGCAACCTGCGGGGACACCGAGCAGTGAAAACACACGCGCAGGCCTCGGATTCGTCCACCCTGACGCCCGGTAGCGGAAAACACGAAAAAGATTCAGGAACGAGGGGCACAGAAAAGGCCGGAAGAGGCATCAGGGAAGGGCGGACAAGGAAAAGGCGGCGCGAAGTCGCCGCAAAACAGGGGTCACGGCACCGGAAGAGACCGGTCCGGGTCGAAACAAAGGGCAAGGGCTTCGGCCAGGTACGGCGCGCGCCACCCGATTCGTTCGACGGTACAACGAAAGGGGCGGTGTCATTCCCGGCCCGGATCCGCGACCCCGAACGGAACTATCCCCACCGCCCCTTCCCCACCCCTCCTGCCGGAGGCCGTTCTCCGCCTCCACCGGACACCCTGCGGAATCCACCGGTAAATCCCGGAACTCCGCCCCGGACAGGCGGCCCTTCGCACAATGAATACGAATTCTAACTTACCGTGATGTAATCCATTGTCATGACAGCTCCCCCTTACCCCCGGCGGTGACACCGTGTTAGAAACGCAGGTGCCGGGGTTCCGGGGGACCGCCGTCCCACAATGGCCGGACCCGCAGAGCGGACCGTATTAACCGCGTTCCGCACTCCTCCCTCGGCGGGGAAAGTACGGTGCCGGCGCCCCGGCACGAGAGTGTCGGCCCGGCCCGGCCCTTCCGTATTCCCGGTAGGGCGCCCCACCACAACTGCGGAGAGGCGGTATCCACCAGATGTCCACCCGAATCCTGGTGACCGGAGGAGCGGGTTTCATCGGCTCCCACTACGTGCGCGGCCTCCTGGGTCCGGGCGGCCCCGGCGACGTGTCGGTGGTCGTGCTCGACAGACTCACCTACGCGGGGAACACCGCCAACCTGGCCGCGGTCGCCGACGACCCGAGGCTGGCCTTCGTCCGGGGCGACGTCTGCGACGCCGACCTGGTGGACTCGCTGACACGGGATGTGGACCAGGTCGTCCACCTCGCCGCCGAGTCACACGTGGACCGCTCCCTGGCGGACGGGGGCGCGTTCGTGCGCACCAACGTCCTGGGGACCCAGACCCTGCTGGACGCCGCCCTCCGGCACGGCACGGGCCCGTTCGTGTACGTGTCGACCGACGAGGTGTACGGGTCCGTGTCCGCGGGCTCCAGCACGGAGGACTCCCCCCTGCTGCCCAGCTCCCCCTACTCGGCGTCCAAGGCCGCCGGCGACCTGGTCGCCCTGTCCTACGCGGCCAGCCACGGCATGGACGTCCGGGTGACCCGCTGCTCCAACAACTACGGACCCCACCAGTACCCGGAGAAGATCGTCCCGCTGTTCGTCACGAACCTGCTCGACGGCCTGCGCGTACCCCTCTACGGGGACGGGACCCACGTCCGCGACTGGCTTCACGTGGACGACCACACGCGGGGCATCGAACTCGTGCGGACCCGCGGCGTCCCGGGCGAGGTCTACAACATCGGCGGCGGCACGGAGCTGAGCAACACCGACCTGACCGCCCTCCTGCTCGACGCCTGCGGCGCCGGTCCGGAGATGGTCGAGCGGGTCGCCGACCGCCCGGGGCACGACCGGCGCTACTCCGTCGACTGGACGAAGATCCGCGACACGCTCGGCTACCGCCCCCGGTACGGGCTGGCGGCGGGGATCGCGGAGACCGTGGAGTGGTACCGGATCAACAGGGACTGGTGGGAACCCCTGCGTGCGGCCTCCGGCCCCGTGCGCGCCGAGGACGCGGCGCCGTCCACGCAACCGCTGACCGCCACCCTCTGACCGGCTCCGCCCCCCCGGGCCGCTCCACGCGCCCGCCGCACTGCCCACCCTGCCCGCACTGCCCACCCTGCCCACACGACCCGACCGACCCGACCGACCCGACCGACCCGACCGACACGAGGAGCCGCATGTACACCGCAGACCACGCCGAGGTCTACGACCTCGTCTACGAGGGCCGGGGCAAGGACTACGAGGCGGAGGCCGCCGACGTGCTCGCACTGGTGGAGGAGCGCGCGGGCGCGCCCGCGGAGTCCCTCCTGGACGTCGCCTGCGGCACGGGCACCCATCTGCGCCACTTCGCCGCCGGGGTGGGGCACGCGGACGGGCTGGAGCTGTCCGGGGAGATGCTCGACCTGGCACGGCGCCGCGCCCCCTCCGCGGGGCTGCACCAGGGGGACATGCGCGGTTTCGACCTCGGCCGCACCTACACGGCGGTGGTCTGCATGTTCAGCTCCATCGGCTACATGCGCGACACCGCCGAGCTCGGTGCCGCCCTGCGCGCGTTCGCCGACCACCTCGACCCCGGAGGGGTGGCCGTCGTGGAGCCCTGGTGGTTCCCGGACACCTTCCTCGGCGACTACGTCTCCGCGCACGTCGTCGGAGACGACCGGCGGACGGTGTCACGCGTGTCGTACTCGGTGCTCAAGGGCGACGCCACGCACATGGAGGTCCACTTCGTGGTGGCGGAGCCGGGTGTCGGCGTGCGGCACTTCACCGACGTCCACGAGATCACGCTGTTCACCCGCGAGGAGTACGAGGCGGCGTTCACCGGCGCGGGCCTGTCCGTGGAGTTCCTGGACGGGCCGTCCGGGCGGGGGCTGTTCGTGGGAGTCAAGGGCCGCTGACCGGCGGCGCCCCGGGATCGGGGGCCGGGCGGGGCGGAGGGGGACCCCTGACCGCCCCCTCCGCCCGGCCCGGCCCGCCGTCAGACGGGGACGACCGCGCCGGCAGTGCCCGCCCGGTGCCTGGCGGTGTGCTGTTCGAGCCAGGGGACGACCTCGCTGGGCAGCGGCATCGTCCGCGCCTCCTCCCTCAGCACCGCGGCCCCCTCCGCGAAGGCGGGTTCGGACAGGACGGTCCCCAGCGCGTCACGCACCCGCGCGGCCAGGCCCTCCGGTCCCTCCTCCACGACCAGCCCCGCGCCCTTGCGCTCCAGGCGGCGGGCGCGGGCGGGCGTGTCGTAGACCTCGGGCAGGATCACCTGCGGCACCCCCGCGAGCATGGCCGTGGAGAACACCCCGATGCCCCCGTGGTGGACCACGGCCGCACAGGTCGGGAACAGGGCGTTGAACGGCACGAAGTCCACCAGCCGGACGTTGTCCGGGACCGTGCCCAGCAGCCCGGCCCTCTGCTCCTTGCCGAAGGTGGCCACGACCTCGGCGTCCACCTCCCCCAGGGACTCGATCAGCTCCTGGGCGTCGGCCAGCGGGGCACCCACGCGGTCCTTGAACGTGGCACCCAGGGTGAGGCACACGCGCGGCCGGTCGGACGGGGCCAGAATCCAGTCGGGCAGTTCCGCCGAGCCGTTGTAGGGGACGTACCGCATGGGAAGGACCGGCCGGTCCGTGTTGAGCCGGAACGACTCCGGCAGCTGGTCCACGGTGAACTGCCCCGTGGTCAGCTCCTCGCTGAAGCCCACCCCGAAACGGGCCGCCTGGCGTGTGATCCACTCCTGCATGGCGTCGGGCCGGTCGTCCCCGGGCCGCTGCTCCTTGAGCTCCACGTACCGCTCCCGGTAACGGCCCTTGAAGTCGAGGGCCCAGGTCATCCGACCGTGGGCGGCGCCGCAGGCCTCGGCGGCGATCGCCCCGGCGACGGTGGTGGACTCCCAGATCACCAGCTCCGGTCCCCACGTCCGGCAGAAGCCGACCAGGTCGTACAGGAGCGGATCGTTGATCATCCGGTACTCCCAGTCGACCAGCGCGCCGAAGTGCTCGCCCAGGTGCTCCCAGGTGAGCTCGTCGTCGGGGGCGTCCCCCCGCGTGTAGAAGGGGCTCCGCGCGGCCCGGTCCTGCTGGGCCAGGTGGGAGCGGCGCTTCATGTAGCTCCACATGACGTGGTCGCGTCCGAGGGACACGGCCGTCAGACCCGCCCTGCGGACGAACTCGACCGACTCGGGGTGGCCCGCGACCAGGACGTCGTGGCCGGCGGCCCCGAGCGCCCACGCGAGGGAGACCATCCCCTTCACATTGCTGTCTTCCGGATAGGTCACGAACAGGACGCGCAAGGCATGATCCTCTCTCTCGGGCCGGTGGCCGCCGGTGTTCCCCCGGGGCGAACGGCCTGGCGTCAGGCGGGAGTCCGGGGCGGCCCGGCCGCGTCCGGGCTCCCCGTGGTCGGGGCGCCGTTGGCTCGGACGCCGGTCAGGACCTCTCGGAGAGGGCGTCGGCGACGATGCCCGCGACGTCCTCCGTGCTGCCGCCCGAGAGCCGGTTGACCCTCTCGACCAGGAGCACGTCGAACTCCTCCTCCAGGTAGACCCCGAACTGGAACCGGGTGAACCCGTCCATGAAGTCGAGCCCCACCGGCGCGGGCTCGGGCGGCTCCAGGCCGTCGCGGCCCACCGCCATGTCCTTGACCTCCAGGGCCAGGGCCCGTACCCGGGGGTGCAGTTCGTCTCGGTGCATGCTCGTCCCTTCGTCGGTCCCGGTGTCCCGGGCTCGGACTGCGGCGGTCACCGCAGGAATCCGCGGGCCGGGCCCCAGCCCGCGGCGAGGTCCGCCTCCAGCTGGTTGAGGCGGCCGGTGACGACCTGGTCGTAACCGTCCATGAAGTACTCGTCGCCGGGGTGCGGCTCCACCCGCGCCCCGTCGGCGACGAAGCGGTCGACGACGTCGAGGAGGCCGGTCCCCGGGCCGACCCGGCCGGCGACGTAGCGGTCGGCGCCCGCCAGGTCCGGGAACCCTGCCTCCCGGTAGAGGTAGACGTCGCCCCGGATGTCGACCTGCACCGCGACCTGGGGGTGCGCGGTGGGCCGCATCGTCTCGGGGGTGATGCGCGGGAGGACGGCGTCGGCCCCGGCCATCAGCCCGTGGAGGGCGTACCCGTAGTCCACGTGCAGGGACGGGGTGCGCTCGGCGGCGCGTTCGGCGAAGGCGTGCAGGACCTCCTGGAGCCGTTCGCGCTCCCCGTCGTCCAGTCGGCCGTCCTCGCGCCCGCTGTAGTCCTGGCGCAGCGTCAGGAAGTCCAGCGGCCGGTCGGGGGCGGCCCGGTCCAGTTCCGCGACGAAGTCCACGAGGTCGAGGAGGCGGTGGGCCCTCCCCGGCAGGATCAGGTAGCTCAGGCCGAGCCGGACGGGGGACCGTCGCTCCGCGCGCAGTGCCTGGAAGCGCAGCAGGTTCTCGCGCACCCGGCCGAACGCGCGCCGCTTGCCGGTGGTGGCCTCGTACTCGTCGTCGTCCAACCCGTACAGGGAGGTGCGGACGGCACCCAGGTCCCACAGGCCGGGCTGGCGGTTGAGCGTGGCGTCCGTCAGCGCGAACGCGTTGGTGTACATGGTGATCCGGAAGCCGCGGGACGCCGCGCGGGTGACGAGGGAGCCCAGGCCGGGGTTGGTCAGGGGTTCCAGCCCGCCGGAGACGTACAGGGTGTCGGGGTTGTCCGTCGGCAGTTCGTCGATGACGGCGGCCAGGCGCTCGTTGCCGGGTCCGAGTTCGGCCGCGTCGTAGCGCGCCCCGGTCACCCGGACGCAGAAGTGGCAGCGGAACATACAGGTGGGGCCGGGGTAGAGGCCCACGCTGTGGGGGTGGACGCGCCCGCCGTCCAGGACCGCGTCGAGGACGCCGCGGCGCTCCAGGGGGAGGACGGTGTTGGTCCAGTACCGGCCGGCCGGTCCCGCCTCGACCGCCTCGCGGAGTTCGGGCAGGCGGCCGAACAGGTCGAGGAGGAGCGCGAACCGCGCCCGGTCGGCGCCGAGGTCGCTGCGGGCCTCCTCCAGCGTGGTGAAGGGGTCGTTGCCGTACCTGCGCGCAAGGGCGACCAGCTGCTCGGAGGCGTGCCGCCCGGGGGCGGTGGCGTGGGGTTCCCCGACGGTCAGCCCCCGGTCGTCCATGCGTCGGCGGACCTCCTCGGCGGCGGCCCGCGCGTCACCTCCCGGCAGGGCGCATCCGAGAACGGGATCCTGGCTCAGCGTGGTCATCGGGGGGCTCCTGTCGTTGGTCGCTTCCAGGTCACGGGTAGGGCCGCCCTGCCGGCCGGTGCCATGGCCCTCTCCCTGACAGCACCGTGCGCCCTCGCCGTGACCTCGGCTCCCCTGGCGGCGGTCAGGCGGATGATGTCGCACACGGCGCCGACGTCCTCGGGTGAGACCGCGGTCCCGGTCGGGAGGGCGAGGACGCGCTCGGCGAGGTGCTCGGTGTGGGGGAGGGCGGCGTGGCCGAGTGAGGCGTAGGGCTCCGTCTGGTGGCAGGCCGGGGAGAAGTAGGGGCGGGTCAGGATGTTCTCTTCGTGCAGGACGCGCTGGAGGAGGTCGCGGTCCAGGCCGGTCCGCGCGGGGTCGACCCGGATGACGACGTACTGGAAGTTGGGGGACTCGGCGGGGACGAAGTCCTCCAGGGCGATGCCCGGTACGCCGGTGAGCCCCGCCCGGTAGGCCTCGTGGTTGCCCCGGTTGTGCCGGACGGTGTCCGCGAAGGCGTCCAGGGAGGTCAGGGCCATGGCTGCGGAGGCCTCGCCCATCTTGGCGTTGGTACCGCCGAAGGGGCTCAGTTCGGCGATCCCGGTCCCGAAGCTCTGGAGGGACCGCAGCCGCTCGGCGGTGCGGTCGTCGTCGGTGACGACCGCACCGCCCTCGAAGGCGCCGACGACCTTGGTGGCGTGCAGGCTGAACACCTCGGCGTCCCCGGAGCCGCCCACCGGGCGGCCCCCCACCGCACAGCCGATGGCGTGCGCCGCGTCGAAGTAGAGGTCGAGCCCGTGCTCGGCGACCAGGTCCTCCAACGCGTCCACGGGGCAGGGCCGCCCCCACAGGTGGACGCCGACGACCGCGGACGTTCGCGGAGTGATCAGGGCGCGTGCGTGGGCGGGGTCGATCTGACCCGTGTCGGGGTCGATGTCGCAGAAGACGGGTTCGAGGCCGATCCACCGCATCGCGTGGGCCGTGGCCACGAACGTCATCGACGGCATGACCACCTCTCCGGTGACGCCCCGCGCCCGTGCCAGGACCTGCATCGCCGTGGTCGCGTTGCACATCGCCACGCAGTGGCGCACCCCGGCCATCCCGGCGAGCCGACCCTCCAGTTCGCGCACGAGGGGCCCGCCGTTGGAGTGGCACCCGCTGTCCAGGACCCGGTCCAGGCGCTCGTACAGCGCGCGCCGGTCGATCCTCCCGGGGCGGCCCACCGCGAGGGGTTCGGTGAACGCGGCGCGCCCCCCGAACAGTGCCAGGTCGTCGACCGTGGTCTTCATGACGGCTCGCCCCCGCCCGTCAGCGCTCGGACGGACGGCTGTCGGCGCGCAGGGTGGCCGCGACGGCGATCACGCGCCCCACCGCGTAGACGAGGATGGCGGCGACGCCGAGCACCTGGATCAGGGGCCGGTCGGCGGCGAACAGGTAGACGACGGCGGCCACGGCCGCGACGGTGATCAACTGGACCACGATCTCCTGCCCGATGCTGGGGCTGAGCTTGAGGCCGGAAAGCGCGTAGAGGAAGTCCATGTCATCTCCTTGCGGGGTGGGGCTTCGGGTGGGGTCCGTGGGCGGTCAGGAACGCGGTTCCCAGCGCCAGGTACGCCTGGCGACGAGGATCGCGACGACGGTCCAGCCGACGAGGAGCAGGATGTCTGCTGCGACCGGGGAGAGCGGCACCGGCAGGGTTTCGAGCCCCGCCCCGGGGCCTCCCCACCCCTTGGCGATCAGGTCGGCGGCCGGGACCAGGGGGATGAGCATCGAGGCCCACGCGACGGCCTCGATCCGGTAGTCGAGCAGCTGGGCCCCGATGACCGCCAGGATGAGCAGGGGCATCATGGTGAACATGACGCGTTCGTGGTTGCCGGTCACCGCGACGACGAACGTCGCGAGGACGAGGGCGAGCACCAGGCCGAGACCCACCCCGAGCAGCACCAGGAACGGGTTCTGGGGCAGGGGCGCTCCGGTCGCGAGGAACACGGCGAGCATCAGCACCATCTGGATGAGGCCGAGGACCGCGATCGCGAGCAGGCTCGCGGAGATCAGTTCCGCCCCGTCGAGCTCGGTGGTGCGCAGCCGCTTGAACACGAGGGTGTCCCGGCGTGCGGACAGCTGGGTCGCCGTGCTCATGTACGGGGTCATCATCAGCGCGTACATGAAGTAGACGCCGAGCGTCGCGCCCCACTGGACCGCGGTCTCGGGGCGCTGCCCCAGGTAGGAGATGCCGACGAGCATCATCGGCAGGAGCAGGGCGACGGCTGTCACGCCCTTGCGCCGGAAGGTGAGCCGGAGCTCGGCGCGGGTGAGGGCGAACATCAGGGTGAAGCGCCCGGGGCCGCGCCCGGGGCCCGCCGCGGCCCGTCCGGCGTCGTGGTGGGTGGCGGAGGTCGTCACGAGGTGGTCACATCCTCTTTCGCGTGGGTGGTCTCCTCGGCGTTCGCGGGCCCGGACTCATCGAGCCGCCCCGCGCCGACGCGGATGGCGTGGAAGAGGTTCTCCAGCGTCGCCGCCTGGGCGTGGAGGTCCGTCAGGGCGACCCCCCGGTTGTCGGCCCAGGTCAGGAGGGTCGTGAGATCGGCCTGGAGCACGGGGGTCTCGATCCGGAGGAGGTGCTCGGCCCCGTCGGGCCGCCGCTGCACGCTGAGGGCTCCGGAGACGTCGGGGAGCCCGCCGACCGCGTCCTCGGGCAGCCCCGCGGTGATGGTGGCGGGGTAGGAGGCCAGCACGTCGCGTTTGGTGCCCGCGACCGCGACCCGCCCCTCGTGCATGATGGCGAGGCGGTCGGCGAGCGCCTCCGCCTCCTCCAGGTAGTGCGTGGTGAGCATGATGGTCGTGCCCTTGGCGCGCAGCTCGTCCACCAGGCCCCAGAGGCGTCGGCGCGACTCCGGGTCGAGCCCGGTGGTGGGTTCGTCGAGGACGACCAGTTCGGGGGAGCCCCAGACGGACAGGGCGATGTCGAGGCGGCGCTTCTCACCGCCGGACAGCTTGTCCAGCCGGACGTGGGCGCGGTGTGACAGGTCCACGCGCGCCATGGCGGAGTCGGGGTCGTCCTGGCGGCCGGAGATGGAGCTCCAGAGCACGATCATCTCCCGCACCGTCATCTCGGGGAGGAAGCCGGCCTCCTGGAGCATGAACCCGGTGCGGCGCCGCAGGGCGCGTCGTTGCCGGAAGGGGTCCAGACCCAGGACGCGGATCTCACCCGCGTCGGGGCGCCGGTAGCCCTGGATCAGCTCCAGCGAGGTGGTCTTTCCGGCACCGTTGGTGCCCAGGAGGGCGAAGACCTCGCCTCTCGTGGCCTGGAGCGACACGTCCTCGACGGCCTTGTAGGTGCCGTAGGAATAACACAGACCGCTGACGTCGACGGCGAGTTCCGGCGGAGTAGACATGACTCCACTGTCACAGCGGGCCTCTCACACGCGTAAGTAACGTGCTGTCACCCATTCGCGGTGACACCGGCCCGCACGTGTCACACCGCGTCGAGCGCCTCCCGCAGTGCGTCGATGACCCGTTCCTGGTCCTGGTCGCCGAGGCTGGGGTACAGGGGCAGGGAGAGGATCTCGTCTGCGGCGGCCTCCGTGGCGGGGAGCGATCCCCGGGTGTGGCCGAGGTGCGCGAACCCGTCCATCGTGTGCACCGGCCACCGGTAGTGGACGGCGGGGAAGACCGAGCGGCGCTCCAGTTCCCGGACGAGGGCGTCGCGGCGCGGATGGCGCACGACGTAGAGGTAGTACACGTGCTCGTTGCCGTCGGCGACGGTCGGCAGTGTCAGGGAGGTCCCCGCCAGGGCCTCGTCGTAGCGGCGGGCGAGCTCCCTGCGGCGTTCGAGGTAGCCGTCGAGGCGGCGCAGCTTGCGGCGCAGGATCTCGGCCTGCACCTCGTCCAGGCGGCTGTTGTACCCGGGCAGCTCGTCGACGTGGAACCGCTCGCGCATCCCGCAGTAGCGCAGCCTGCGCAGCGCGGCGTCGGTGTCGGGGTCCCCGGTCAGGACGGCGCCCGCGTCGCCGTAGGCGCCCAGGACCTTGGTCGGGTAGAAGGAGAAGGTCGCCAGGTCGCCCATGGTCCCGGCCGTGCGGCCCCGCTGGCGGGCGCCGTGCGCCTGCGCGCAGTCCTCGATGACGGACAGTCCGTGTTCGGCGGCGATCGCACCGAGCGCGTCCATGTCCGCGCACTGGCCGAACAGGTGGACCGGCAGCAGGCACCGGGTCCGCGGGGTGACCAGCGCGGCGGCCTGCCCGGGGTCCATCAGGTGGGTGCCGGGGTCGATGTCGGCGAAGACGGGGACCGCGCCGACCGCGTCGATGGCCACGACCGTCTGGGCGGCTGTGTTGGCGACGGTGACCACCTCGTCGCCGGGTCCGACTCCCAGGGCCCGCAGTCCCAGGACGATCGCGTTGGTCCCGTTGTCCACCCCGACGCAGTGCGGGACGCCGTGGTACCGCGCGAACTCCTCCTCGAAGGCGCGGACGCTCTCCCCGAGGACCAGCTGGCCCGAGGAGAAGACCTGGTCCACGGCGTCGAGGATGTCCGCGCGCTCCCGTTGGTACTCGTCCAGGTATCCCCAGGTGCGGATGACCATGGTGCCTCGCTTCTCGGTGTGGGGGGTGGGCCTACCGGGTGTTCGGCGTCCAGATGCTACTACGGCGTCCGGTCGGCCCCGGGGCAAGGCGAACCCGGGGCTCGGGGGCACCCCCGTGAGCTGTAACATCGTGGCCGGATTCTCCCCCTCGTCCGCGTGCTCCCCGGTCCCGGAGAAAGCCGTGCGACAGGGCTTTCACCACAGACGGAAACGGACGTTCATGGACGCTGAAGACACCCAGGTCATGACCAGGACCGGCGAGTTCACCGCCACGGTGAGCTGGGAGACCCCCGTCCGCGGTCGCGTGGCCGCGGCGGTGGACCGCCTCTCCGGCCCCCTGGCCGACCTGCTGGAGCGCGACGCCAACGACGGCGACACCCGCATGCTCGTCGCCGACTTCTTCAGCGTCGGCCTGAACTTCAGCAAGTACCAGGACATGACCACCGAGTACCGCACGAGCGGCGACTCGATCGACTACGCGATCATGCTGGAGGGCAAGCTGTTCGCCCCCGTCGAGGTGCGGCGGATCGGCCTGGATCTCGACCAGCGCAACATCCAGATGTCGCGGCGCCTGGCCGCGGACCAGGGCGCCGAGTGGGTCATCCTCACCAACGGCCGCCTCTGGCGGGTCTACCACCTGCGCCCCGACGGCGAGGGCGGCAACCAGCCGGTCGAGGTCCTCGACGTCGACCTCATGGACGCGGACGCCTACCAGCGCAACATCGACGCCCTGTTCCACCTCACCCGCGAGTCCGTCGACCACGGTCGGCTGGACGCGCTGCGCCAGTGGAAGGAGGCCGTCGAGGCGGCACCGCTGGCCGGGGTCCTGCGCGAGGACTCCGTGGTCGCGGCCATCCGCGACCGGCTGCTCGCCGCCACCGGGCACCAGGGGCACATCGGTGACGCCGAGGAGATCCGGCGCTCCCTGACCGACGCCGTCGTCACGCGGGGGCTGCTCCCCTCCGAGGAGTGAGGCCCGCGCTCCTCCCCGGGACCGGTCGGCGTCCCGGGGAGACCCGGTCACGGCCTTCGTCCCTTCCGCGCCATACTGTCCCGGACCGCATCCGGACGACAGGCGGACCCGGAAGGCCCTCGTGCCCGGGGACCCCGCCGGAGGACCCGTGAACGAGACCCCCCCGACGACCCCGCTCGTGGCCGGCGACCCCCCTCGGGTCGGCCCGTACCTCCTGCACGGCCGGATGAACACCGGGGGCTCCGGCGTCACCTACGCCGCCTCCGACGGGCACGGCCGCTGGGCCGCGCTCACCGTGGTCCGCGAGGAGCACGTCGCCGTCCCCGGCTTCCGGTCCCGGTTCGCGCACCACGTCGGTCTGGTCCGGAAGGTGCGCTCTCCGGGCCTGGCCCCGATCCTGGCCGCCGACCAGTCCGCCCCGCGGCCCTGGTTCGCGACCGCGTACGTCCCCGGGCCGACCGTGCGCGACATGGTCGCCACGCACGGTCCGATGCCCGGAGGCCAGGTCCGCGACCTCGCCGCCCGGATCGCGGCGGCCTTGGCCGACGTCCACGCGGCCGGGGCGGTCTACCCGAACCTGACACCGGCCGGTGTGGTCCTGGGCCCGGACGGCCCCGTGCTGACGGGTTTCGAGGCGCACGTGGCCGCCGCCGACTCCGCGGGATGGGTCGACCCGGAGTGCTTCGTCGGCCGCCTGTCCTCACGGATCGACATGTTCTCCTGGGGGTCGGTGGTGGCCTTCGCCGCAACGGGCAGGGCGCCGTTCGGCACCGACGGACCGGACACGGTGGCCCACCGGCACGAGAACGGCCGACCGGACCTGTTCGGGGTGCCCCGGGACCTGGCCGGGCCGATCGCGGCGGCCCTGGCGCCGTCGGCGGACGACCGCCCGGACGCGGCGGGGCTGGCCCGCGCCCTGTCCGGTTCGGCGGCGCCCCCGCCGCCTCCCGCGCCGAGGAGGCCGTCGGCGGGGCTGCTCGTCGCCCTCGGGGCGGTGGTGCTGGTGGTGTTGATCCTCGCGGCCCTGGCCCTGGCCCTGTAGGCGAAGGGTCCGGGGCGCAGGTCCGGGGTGGCGTCGAGGTCACCTGCCGCCCCGACTGCGCCCTGCGCCTGCCCGAGCGGGAGAACAGGGTCCCCGACGTCCTGGACGAGGCCCCGTCCGACATCCTCCCCGCGGGGCGGAGGGCGGTTCAGTCGCGCGACCAGCGCGCGAGGCAGAAGCAGTAGGCGCCGTACAGGGCGACACCCGCGGCGACCGCGACCAGCGCGGGAGGCCCTGCGGGGGTGTCGGCGAACGCGCGCAGCGTACCGTCCAGCCCCTGGGCCTTGTCCTTGTCGAAGGTGATCGCGGCCTGGAGGATGAACACCCCGGCCGCGCCGAGGACCAGTCCGTGCGTGGCGTAGCCGAGGACTCCGACGGTGAGGACGGCCAGGCGTCCGCGGCGGGACAGCCCGCCCAGGGCCAGGTCCCGGCTGAAGCGGCGGGTCAGGGCCTTCCACAGCTGGTAGATCCCCACGGCGATCATCCCGCACCCCACGGCTCCCACGACGAAGCGGCCGAACGGCAGTGACATCAGCTGTGCCGTCATGCTCTCCGACTGGCTGTCCTGGGACTGCGGGGCGCCCCCGCCCGTGAGGAAGGCGGTGATGGTGACGGCCAGGACGGCGCAGAGCACCGCGTTGGAGGCCGCGGAGACGCGCCTGGTCGCCTTGTCCGGGCCCACGGCGGCGTGGATGCCCTGCCAGAGCGCGAGTCCGGCGAGCCCGGCGGCGGCCACCCAGAGCACCAGTGTGCCGCCGGTGTTCTGGGCGACGAGTTGGAGGGCTCCGCTGTTGTCGGCCTCCTCGCCGCCGCTCTCCCCGAAGGCGATCTGGAACGCGATATAGCCGATGATGAGGTAGAGCAGGCCTTTGGCGGCGAACCCGACCCGGGCCAGGTTGCGGAGCCAGCGGCTCCGCACCGCTTGGTGGCCCGCCTTCCGACCCTGGGCCTTGGCCTCCGCAACTGGTCGTTTTGTACTACCTAATCCAGACATGTCCGAGTATTGCCCCGGCGATGGTCCGGAAAACGGGCCGTTCTGCCATGACCGGCGTCCGCGCAGGTCACACACCACGAGAACGCGTCCCTGCCGGAGCCGGACACGAGGGTCCACGTGTTCCGGCCGAGCCCCCCACCCCCGAGGGGCCTACTCCAGTGGCAGGCGCAGAACCCGGTCGTCCCCCTCGCCCGGATCACCCCGGCCGTCCCTGTTGCTGGTACCCAACCAGAGCCCGTCCCCGCCCGGGGCGGCCACCACCGTACGCAGGCGGCCGTACTCCCCCGCGAGGTGGTCGACCGGCTCGCCCACGCCGCCGTCACCGGTGAGCGGTACCTCCCAGAGGCGCTCACCGCGCAGACCCGCCACCCACAGGGAGCCTCCGGCCACGGCGGCACCGCTGGGCGAGGCCTCCTCGGTGGTCCACGTGACCAAGGGGTCGACGTACTCGTCGCCGCCTCCGGGGCCCTCCACCTCGGGCCACCCGTAGTTGTCGCCGGGTTCGACCAGGTTGACCTCGTCCAGCCGGTTCTGGCCGAACTCGGTGGCGTAGAGGTTCCCGGCCCCGTCCCACGCCAGGCCCTGCACGTTGCGGTGCCCGTAGCTGTAGGCGAAGTTGCCGAACGGGTTGTCGGGGGCGGGGTCGCCCCCGGTGGTCAGGCGCAGGATCTTGCCCCCGAGGGAGTCGGTGTCCTGGGAGTCCTCCGGGACCCCGGCGTCGCCGGTGCCCGCGTAGAGCAGGCCGTCGGGGCCGAACTCGATCCGGCCGCCGTTGTGGTTGGACGCCGAGGGGATGCCGTCGAGGAGCACCTCCGGCTCTCCCAGCCCGCCGCCGGTGTCGTACTCCATCCTGCTGATGCGGTTGTCGGAGTCCGTCGTGTAGTAGGCGTACACGTAGGGCTCCTCCGGGAACCCCGGGTCCACGGCCAGGCCCAGCAGGCCGCCCTCCCCGGACGGGGACACCCCGGGGACGGTCCCGGCGTCGCCGACCGCGCCGTCCTCCTCCACCCGGACGACGTCGGCGGAGTCGCGCTGGGCGACCAGCGCGGAGCCGTCGGGGAGGAACGCGATCCCCCACGGCACCTCCAGGTCGGTGGCGACGTCCTCGGGTCGGCCGGGTTCGGACGGCTGCGCCGCGGGGGCGGACTCCTCGGCCCCGGTGGGCTCCCCCTCGGGGGTGCCGCACGAGGAGAGGAGGACGAGGGCGCCGAGGGCGGAAACGGTACGGATCGTCGTTCCTGCGGTCACTGTGTGCACCATGTCCGCTCCCTTCCCCCTGGCGGTCCGCGTACGCGCGCCTCACCCGCCCTCGCGCGTACTGTTCTCCTGCCCCTCGGTGAGTTCGTCGAACACGCGCTCCAGGTCGGTGAGCAACGCGCTGTACACGGGCCAGCGGTCCCGGTCCCAGTCCGCGCCGAGTTCCTCCCGCACCCGCGCCACGCCGCTCGTCCCGGCGTCCAGGCAGGCACGCAGATCGTCGGAGACGGAGGAGCGCGCCGGCTCCTCCGCGTCGCGGACGGCCCGGAAGGCGTCGGCCGCCCGGTCCATGAGCGGTGCGAACCCCCGGAGGAAGGCGTCGTCCGGTGCGGGGTAGCGCGACCGGGAGCCGGTCGAGTGCCGCAGGGTGCGGACGACCGACTGGAGGTGCCGCGAGGCCCGGCTCAGGGCGGAGATCCAGGCCCGGTACGTGTCGGGGCTCCCCTGCGGGCCGCGCTCGCCGAGGATCCGCCGCGGGTTGAGGCGGGCCCGGTCCTCCTGCTTGGCGACCGCGGAACGCGCGTTGCGGGCGGTGTCGTCGAACCCGTCCGCGACGCGCGCCCAGCGTTCGAGGGCGAGCCCCTCGTTGCCCTCCCGGAGCCCGTCGGCCACCTCCCGGGAGAACTGGCGCAGTCCGTCGGCGAAGTCGAGCACCGCGTTCTCCGCGTCGCGGAAGCGGACGGCGGGGGCCAGGACCAGGTTCGTCACCACGGCCGCTCCCGCACCCACCATGACCATGGCCAGGAGCGAGCCGAGGTCGCCGGGGCTGCCCGCCGTGCCCCCCGCCAGCGCGAACGCGGCGACGACGGGGATCTGGGCACCCTGTGAGCCGAAGACGGCGGCTTGGCCCAGGACGAGGGCGAGCAGGACGAGGGCGGCGAAGACCCACAGCTCGGGGCCGACGGTGAGCCCTCCCACACCCGCGATCAGCGCGCCCGCCACGACCGCGGCCACGTAGCGGCCGGACTGGAGCACCGACCCGTAGACGCTGGGGCGTACGACCAGGAGCGCGGAGAACGGCGCGAACCCGATCTGCTGCGTGTCCATCAGCAGCGTGCCCACCGCCAGGGCGAGGGTCGCGGCCGCCGCGCACTTGAGGATGACGACCGCGGTCTCGCGCTCGTACCCCCGCCGCTCGAACACCCTGCGCAGCCCCTGTCGCCGACGCCCGCCGACCCCGGCCGCCCACCGCCGAAGCTTCACCCCGTCCTCCTCCTGTCCCTCACCGGGGCCGGGGACCGGCCCCGGCGCGTACCGTCCCCGCGTCCCCTTCCCACGCCGCTCCCCGGCACACCGGTCCCGCCGCGGTCCGTCCCCCGCGGTTCAGGCCCCGTGATTCAGGCCCCGTGATTCAGGCCCCGGGCGCGGTCGCCAGGTAGACGGTGTTCGACGCGAGCCCCTCCTGGTAGGGGGAGGCGAAGGTCACCACCTCGCTGCGCACTCCGGTGAAGACCTGCCGCAGGACCTCCTCGTAGTCCGCGTCCGGGGGGTCGTTGGACCACAGCGCGAACACCCCTCCGGGGTGCAGGCTCCCGGCGAGGCGGCGCACACCCTCCGGCTCGTAGAAGGGGGCGTGGGAGGGGTTGAGCAGGTGCCGGGGGGAGTGGTCGATGTCCACGACGACCGTGTGGAACCGCCGCCCCGGGGTCGGCGGGTCCAGTCCCTCGGCGCCCAGGGCCCGCGCGAAGAAGTCGCCGCACGCCAACCGGCAGCGGGGGTCGGCGCTCAGCACGGCCCCGGCCGGGATGAGCCCGTCCCGGTGCCAGTCGACCACCTCGCCCAGCGCCTCCACCACCAGGAGGGACCGCACGCCGGGGTCGTCGAGCACGGTCAGGGCCGTGTGGCCGAGCCCGAGCCCGCCCACGACCACGTCGTACCCGTCCGGCGGCTCCGCGCCGGGGGCCGCGCGCAGCTCGGCCAGGGCGAGCCGGGCCACCTCCACCTCGGCGGCGGTGAACGCGCTGGACATCAGGAAGTCGTCGTCGAGCTTGATCTCGTACACGTCCTCCCCCACGAGGGGGTCCCACCGTCGGCGCAGGCTGATCACCCCCATCGGGGTGGGCCGATAGCCGAGTTCCTGGAAACGAGGGTTCAAGGTCGGTGCTCCAGACCTGAGGGGACGGGTGTCCCCCCACGGTAGGGGTCGCCGCCGGCACCGGCCCCGGTTTCGCGTGGGACACGCCTTCGCGGCGGACCATGGCGAGCACCCGCAGGGCCGGCCGGGCCACGGGAACCGCCAGCTCCTCCACCTCCAGCCGGCGGCCCTCGGGATCCACGCCCTCCGGCTGCCGGGCGGGCTCGTCGACGACGGAGAACCCGCCGCGGTCCACGAGCGCCAGGACCTCGTCCAGGTGGGTGGACCTGCCCGGCCGCGCCCCACCGAATGCGCGCCCCGAGGTGTGGGCGGGCGGTGGAACGGCAAGGAGTGGAGGACCAGTGTCCGAGACAGGGGGCGAAGATGACCAGGAAAGCCGACGCGCCTCCCCGACACCCCTGGTTCCGAGGGGCCCTGCGGGGAGTCGTGGGCGCGATGGCGATGAGCGGGATGAGGCAGGTCGCGGTCGGTGTGGGGGCCATCGATCGGACACCACCCGACGCGGTTCTCAGAGAGGGTGTGCCCCGGCTGCTGGAGAGCGTGCCCGAGCACCGCAGGATGGCCGCCGTGGAGCTGGCCCACTGGGGGTACGGTGCGACGGCGGGCGCCGCGTTCGCGCTCCTGCCCGCCGGGCTGCGGCGTTCGCGGCTGACCGGTCCGCTGTACGGCGTGGCGGTCTGGGGCCTGTTCGAGGTGGGCGTCGCTCCGCTGCTGGGGCTCGCCCACGCTTACGGGTCCCGGCCCCGCGAGCGGTGGGCGCTGCTGGTCGACCACGTGGTCTTCGGTCTCGTCGTCGGCGCGCCTCCCGAGGCGAGCGTCACGGGTTCCGGTGAGCCGGACGCGGACGGGAGCCCGGACGGAAGCCCGGACGGGGAGCCCCGCGAGGACGGCCCCGGGACCACCGGTCCGGAGGACCGCAGCGGCGCCTGACCGGGCGGGCCGGGCCCGGCCGGACAACGCCGACGGGGCCGCGTACCCCCGGGCCACAGCGGCGTGGCCCAGGGGCGGCCGGTCGCTGTCCCGCGGTGGGTTCACGCCTCCTGCCGGGCTGTCTCCGCGACGCCCTCCGCGCGGGAGGCGTTGTCAGTCGTCGTCTCCGTTCCTCCTCCGCCTGGTCCCGCCTCCGTTGCCGGTCCTGTTGCGGGCCCAGCCGTGCAGCGCCTCCCTCTCAGCCGCCCCGTCGACGTTGACGGCGGCCTCGATCAGCGCGAGGTGCGTGAAGGCCTGCGGGAAGTTGCCCAGCTGGGTGCCGTCCGGGGACATCTCCTCGGCCAGAAGCCCCAGCTCGCCGCCGCTCCCGCACAACCGCTCGAACCTCTCCCTCGCCTCGTCGGTCCGCCCGGCGAGGACCAGCGCGGACACCATGTCGAACGAGCAGAGGAAGAAGGCGCCCTCCGGGGTGCCGATCCCGTCACCGGTCTCCTCCGGGTCGTACCTGCGGACCAGGCCGCCGCCCTCGCCGAGTTCGGCCTCCACCCGCTCCAGGGTGCGGAGCACGCGCGGGTCGGTGCCGTCGAGGAAGCCCAGGAGCGGGATCCGCAGCAGCGAGCCGTCCACGTTGGTCGCGCCGTAGGACTGGACGAAGGAACCGGTGGAGGGGTCGTAGCCGTGGTCGAGGACGTCCTGGTGGATCGCCCGGGCGTCCTCGCGCCATGCGGCCAGCGGCACCCGGTCCTCCCCGCCGGTCATCTGCGCGAGTTGGACCGCCCGGTCCAGGCACACCCAGGCGTAGACCTTGGAGCTGGTCCAGTGCCGGGGTCGCGACCTGACCTCCCACATGCCGTCGTCCGGTTCCCGCCACAGCTCGCGCGCCGACTCGACCACGGTGGCGAGCCTGGCCAGCTCGTCCGGTGGCAGGCCCCCGGTGGCGTCCTCGTAGGAGAGGGCCGCGTCGAGGATGTGCCCGTACACGTCCAGCTGGCGCTGCGAGTACGCCGCGTTGCCGATCCGGACCGGACGCGCGCCGCCGTACCCGGCGAGGTGGTCCAAGGCCTCCTCCTCGGGGGGCGGCTCCTCGTCGACCGTTTCCACGGGCCGGAGCCGGCCTCTCGGCCGACCGCACACCCGCAGCAGGAAGTTCAGGTACTTCCCCGCCTCCGCCTCGTGCCCCAGCCGGAGGAAGGCCAGGATCACGAGGGCCGCGTCGCGGTGCCACACGTAGCGGTAGTCCCAGTTCCTGGCCCCTCCCGGCCACTCGGGCAGGGAGGTCGTGGGCGCGGCGATCAGGGCACCGCTCTCCTCGTGCAGCAGCCCGCGCAGGGTGAGCGCGCTGCGCCGCACGTGGGTGGCTCCCGCTCCGTCGTAGTCGGTTTTCGCCGACCACGCCCGCCACGCGTCCACCGTCCTCCGCAGCAGCGCGCGGCCCTCCCCCAGACCGACGTGGCGCTCGCCGCGCAGGTAGTCCAGCGCGAACACCGCTGTGTCCCCCTCGGAGAGCTCCACCCGGAACTCGGGGTCCCCGTCCTCGGCGGGGGCGGGGGCTGGCGAACCCGAGAGCAGCGGCCCCGAGGCCTCCCTCAGGCCCCCGCCCGCCCTCTCCCACCGTGGCTCCGAGCGCCCGAAGTCGGGGCGGGCGCGCAGCCGGGAGCGCACGGAGGTGCTGCCCGACCGGCACTCGACGAGCCTCACGAGGACGCCCTCGCGGTACAGGCCCTCCTCCCCTTCCGGGGTCCGGACCGCGAGCAGGTCGCGGACGGAGACCTCGACCCCCTCGCCCTGCCACAGGGTCTGCAGGACGAGCGTCTCGTCCACGTAGGTGCGGCCCGCGGGGCTCGCCCCCTGGACCTCCAGGGTCCACCCCCCGCCGAGGTCCGGGTCGAGGATCCCGGACAGGAACGCGGGCCCGTCGAACCTCGGCGCGCACAGCCACGTGACCGTGCCGTCCGGTGTGGTGAGCGCCGCGGTGTGGCAGTCCGAGAGGAAGCCGTGGTCCCCGATGCCCGGCGTCCCCTGCCCCATCGGTTCCTCCCCGTGGTCCTCCCGCGAGCGCTTCCTCTCCGACTGCCCCGGCAAGGAAGGGACGAAACTGCACTTAGGAGCACTTATGTGCACATAAGGGGCGGAACCTCCGGGTAGCGCAGAGGGGGAGGACCCGGGTTCGGGCCGGAGGTCGGTGGGAAGACCGGGAACCGGGGGACGCGGAGTGGCGCTCGTCGTCGGCCCCGGTGCGGGCGTCGGCCGGGCGGGGGCGGGAGCGAACCCGACAGGGCATGTGCGGGAGCGGGGAGGCAGAACATGACCGAGCACGATCCGGCGGTGGACGACGCGTGGGAGGACTTCCACTCGGTGGTGAACATGACCGGGGAGGAGCTACGCGAGTGGCTGCTGACCAGTGCCTCCGGCGAGGAGGGCTTCCGACCGGAGGCCGGGAACACGGTGAACCAGCGGGGCGAGGCGGTCGTGAACCTGCTGAACAAGCGCCGTGTCGACGTGACGGGGGCCGACGTCGAGCTGATGCGCGAGGTGTCGGAGTACGTCCGTGGCCAACTGGCGGACCCGCGCCGTGAGGACACGCAGTGGCGGCACCGGCTGATGTCGGTGGGGCACGACCCGCTCAGCCCCGACTCGGTACGGCCCGACGAGGAGGACCTCGCGTAGCCGGGCCCGCCGGGGCGCCACCCGTTTTCACGGCGGGACGGGCCGGGGAGTGCCGTGTGCGGCCGGCGGCCGATCGGTTCAGAACCGGAAGCCGAAGAGCCCGCCGGTCTCGGAGTCGTCGAGCCGGGGCGTGATGACGTGGGGAGCGGCGTCGAACCCCATCCGCTCGGCCTTGGCGAGGTCGTCGGAGTTCATCGTCACGACGTACTGCATCCCCTCGTCCCGGGTCACCCGATCGGCCAGCTCCAGGGCGCGGGCGACCTGGCGTTCGTCCACGCCGTCATAGAGCTTGCTGTCGTGTACGAGGAAGTCGGGGCCACGCCCGGCACGATGCGCGATGACCGCCCACGTCAGGTCGAAGCAGAACAGCTTCATGTTGGAGATACCGGTGCTGTCGTCGGCTTCGAGTTTGAGTTCGATCTCCAGATGGCTCCTCCTCGCCTGGAAGGTCAGGTAGGGAGCACGGGCATCGCCGTAGAGGTGCTCGGCGAACTGGTTGAACAGCAGGCTGGCCTGCCGTTCCTGTTCGCGCCTGGCTTCGATGTCCCTGTGGACCTCGTCCTCCAGGGCGGCCTTCTCCTGGTCGATCTGACGGCGGCTCTGCTCCAGGGTCCGTGCTGCGTCGAGCCTCCGGTGGAGGTACTCCCGGTGCGCCTCCTCCTTGGCCAGTGCCCCCTGCATGACGGTCAGCGTGTCCAGCGCCCCGCCCTCGTTGAGGGTGCGCAGAAGAGCGGCCTGCCGGTTGCCCAGTTCCTTGCGTTCGCGCTCGCTCTCGGCGAGCTTCTCGCGCAGGGCGACGGCTTCCTCGTCCAGGTACTGCCTGCGGTTCCGCACGACCGCCCGGTGAAACTCCTCCACCTGGTCGAAACGGGCTTTCACCTGGTCACCGAGAAGCACCCCCACCTCCGAGTACGCCCGTTCCAGGTAGGAATGACCGGGGTCGCTCGCTTCCCCGATCGACCGCTCGATGTCCGCGAGGTTGCGTTGGGCGATGACGTCCGCCTCGCGCAGCGCACGGATACTGGCGTTGACCCGCTCCGCGTCGCGTCGGATCTCCTCGTACTCGGGAACGACCTGGAAGTCGGCGATCTGCTCCTTGAGTTCGAAGATGCGGCGTTCGACGACCGTGAGCTGTCCACGGAGATCACCGGACGTGCCGACGATGTCCTTCCAGACCGGGTCGTCGGCCGCCTGCCTGAGCTTTCTGCGGGTCTGCTCCCTGTCGGACAGATCGCCGTAGCGCGCGGCCAGGGCCCAGTCCATCCCCAGCAGGTAGCAGAGGTTGGCGGTGGCCAGGTGGCGGGAGGTCTGCGGATTCGGCTTGAGTGCGTCGGCGAAGCCGTTCTTCTCGGTCCTGCGGAGGTAGAAGCCGAGGAGGAGCCTTCCGCTGAGCGCCTTGTCGGCTTCCCGGATGCCGAACAGTTGGCGTTCCAGTGCGCTCTTCCACTCCTTGGCGCTGACTGTCCCTCCCCTCTGGATGAGCGCGCCGGGGTCGTGGTCGAAGATGCCCGGGTCGAGGTGGACCTTCGCCGGATCCTTGCCGGAGCGCCGCACACTGATGTGTCCGCTGGGTACGGGCCAGTCCATGACGAGCTCGAACGCCGTCGCCTTGTTCTCCCTGCGGGTGACCAACGTTGTCTTGTCCGCGCCCAGGAGGAAGTGGAGCAGCTCCACCATGCTGGTCTTGCCGACGGCGTTGCGGCTCTGCTCGTCCGTGGATGCGGCGGTGCGGTCCGCGACGAGGAGATTGAGGCCGGGACGGAAGCGGATCGCGCGGAAACGGGAGTCACTGGCCTTCAACTCACGCAGCACGTGGGGCCTCCCGGAAGACGAGGACGTCGTTTCGGAGTTCGACGGCCCCCAGTGCGTACAGCACGTCGAGGGCGAGGACGAACCACCAGAACGGCACAGGAGCGTTGTGGTGGTTGTCGGCACGCCAGGTCTGGAGTCTGCGCCAGGTCTGATCGACGGTGAGCATCTGCCGCTCGCTGGAAATGAGGATCTGGGCGCCCACGGTCAGCAGCGCCCTCTGCGGCGCGATGCCCTTGGTCGGTGCGATCACGCGGCCCCTCCTTCCAGAACTTCGTCGTCGGCCCGCCAGTCCTTCGGCGGCACCCTGAAGATCTCGCACTCCCCGAAGAAGTGCATGAGTACGACGTTGGCCTCGATCTGATCCTTCAGTTCCTTGGCCTCGTTGCCAAGGATGTACCACTGGAGTCGTGCCACCACGGCATCGGGGTCCTCGTAGGTCGCCGCGAGTTCCAGGTACTCCTGCCGGAAAGCGGCGGCCACCTCGTCGCGCTCGACGGGGTCGGCCATTCCGTCGTAGTAGTCCTGGACCAGCGGCACGTGGGGCAGGCTCAGCAGGAGGAAGCCCCTCATCTCGTCGCTGAACCGGTTGTACTCCAACTTGCGGCTCGGAGGCACGGGGATGTTACCGGGTAGAGGACTCTGCTTCCTTCGCGTGGACAGGTGTGCCAGGAGTGGAGCCAGTTCGGCCATCCCGATGCCGGTGACCATCTCTCTCACCGGGAAGGAACCGATGAGGTCCTCGATCTCGTCCTCATCGAGCCTCTTGAGGACGCGGAACATCTGGTCGAGACCGAAGTGCTCGAAATCGAGCGAAGGATGCTCTGCCTTGGCCGACGAGATCTCCCTGGTGACCTGGGGTCCCACACCGCGCAGATTGTTGTGGACGAACACGAAAGCACCGAAGTCGTCCCCGCGGTTGACGACGGCCTTGGCCAGGTCCGAGCGAAACTTGCGGCGGACCTCGTCCTCACGCACCACCTGGGGGCCGTAGCAGGCGTAGAGCTTGCGTTTGCTGATCACCAGCCCGTCCGCACCCAGGTCACCTCGTGTCGTGCGGACGGGGAAGAAGCCCGGCTCACCCAACTGCATGAGGCGGTGGAAGAAGTCCTCGAACCCTTCCCCGTGCAGGTTGGCGATCGTGTTGCCCAGCATCGTGCGCGCGCACCAGCGTTTCCAGGGCTCCATGCGTGCTTCTCCGTCGCGTGGTTCCTTTTCCCGTCCTGTGCTTCGTATGTATCACCCGTATGTCTTCTGCCGCCGGGCTTTGGCCGTTTGTGGTCGCACCGGGCCACCCGCCCCGGTGCGACCCTCACGACCCGGCGGTTCAGCCCAGCAACCCGGTGAGGTGGTGGGCGAGGGCCCCGGCGCCGACGGCGAGGGCGTAGCAGGCCGCCGTCCAGCCGACGCGGCGGCGGGGCCTGCGGTGGCTCGCCGGACGGCGTGGGCGGTCCGACCTGCGTGGAAGCGGCGGCGGAGCGGGCCGAGCGGGCGCCGGTGGCTCCTTCCCGGGGCGGGGCACAGCGGGAATGCGGATGGGTAGTGAAGCGCCGGCCCCGGGGTGCGTACAGTGGCAGTGCGTACGACCTTGCCACCACAGGCACCAAGGTTCCGGACTTTCCTGGAGGCGAAATGGGTCAACCATCCGGGCTGAACGACGACTCGGTTTCCTATGTGACCGCGCGTCCCGCAGCCACCTCCGACCCATGGACCGCGCAGGGCGACCGGGCCTCACAGCGGCTCCTGGAGGTCGGCGAAACCGACGCACCGGCGGAGGTCTCCGAAGCACTGGACTGCCAGGGCAGGCTCGTGGTGCGCCGCCGCGTGATGCTCTTCGACGGTGTGCCCGTGGAACTCACTGATTCGTACTATCCGCTCTCCGTGGCTTCGGGCACTGCTCTGGCGGAGAAGCGCAAGGTACGCGGAGGCACGCCCACCCTGCTCGCCGAGCTCGGGTACGTTGCGCACGAAGTCGCGGAGGACGTGTCAGCGCGCCCCGCCACGGCGGTCGAGGCAGCCTCACTCGACCTGCGCGACGGGAACAGCGTCCTCGTGTTGTTGAGAACCACACGAGCAGCGGACGGTTCCCCTTTCGAGGTGTCCCGCATGGTGATGAGACCCGAAGGGCGCCACCTGCGTTACCGATGGGTGGTCGGTTAGACGTGGCGCGAAGAGCGGACACACGCCCCCGGCACCAACAGATCGCGGCGTCCCTGCGCGCGTCGATCATGTCCGGGGACCTGGCGCCCGGAGAACGCCTCCCCACGACGCAACAGCTCATGGAGCGTTACGAGGTCACCGGCCAAACCGTGCAGCGCACCCTCCAGGTCCTCAAGAAGGAAGGCTTCGTCTTCGGTAGGGCCGGGGTGGGCGTGTTCGTCCGGGCCGAGGCTCCGCTGGCGATCCAGGTCGCCTCCTACCTCGCCCCGCCCCTTGGGGATGGAGCCCACCCGTGGATGTCCCGCGCCGGCCAACGCGGTCAACAGGGGGCGGCGAAACTCCTCGCGGTCATGCGGGTGGAGCCACCGAAGCAGGTGGAGGAGGCGCTCGGCACCGACCCCGGCGAAGAGGTGGTGCTGCGCCACCAGGTCCTGCTGCTGGACGACGAACCCGTTGAACTGGTGTGGAACTACTACCCTCTGCACATTGCCGACGGCACCCCTCTGGAGCGCAGAACACGTATCCGAGGCGGCTCCCCTGCCCTGCTGACCGGCCTCGGGTACCCGCCACGCGAACACGTCGACCGCGTGTGCGTCCGCCTCGCCACACCTGAGGAGTTCAAGGCCCTGGAGCTGCCGGACGATGTTCCGGTCCTGCGCACACTCCGCACCGTCTACAGCGACGACGCTCTTCCGGTGGAGGTCTCCATACTGGTCAAGGGCGGGCACCGGTACGAGCTGGTCTACCAGAGCACGATCGGCTGAGACCCCCCACTTCTTGCCATCCGAGTCCGCGCAACCACACCATCACCTTGATGGTTTAAGTAGCAAGGTAGAGAGGTACAAGTTCACTGGGAACAAACCCCCTTCTCCCAGGAGCGCACCCGTGCTGGAAGATTTCGAACGCGCCAGGATCGCCGACTACTTCACCCGTATCTCCGCAAGCCTGCCGAACGGACGCCGGGCCTCCGCCATCGCCATAACCCACCTCCTGCCTGAACGTCCCGTTTTCCTGCACGCCTTGGCTGATATAGCCGATCTGCGTGCCGTACTGCCCAAACCCAAGAGCATCGACGAGGCAGCGCGTTCCGAGGCGTCCCGTCACTGGCGGTGCGACGAACTCGACCGAGCCAGGTTCACGACGGCGGGGGACCTGCTGGCCTACCTGGAGGACACCGTTCCCGGGGAACGGGTGGTGCTGCTCGACATCGGCGGTTACTTCGCTCCCGCCCTACCGCAAGTGTGCGACCGGTTCTCCGGACGCATCCTCGGGATCGTCGAGGACACGGAGAACGGCCACCGCCGCTACCTCTCCCACGGAAAGCCTCCCTGCCCGGTCTACAGCGTTGCCCGCTCCCCGCTGAAGATCCCCGAGGACTTCCTGGTCGGCCAGTCCATCGTCTTCTCCACGGAGGCGCTCATCCGCTCGCGTGGTGACATCCTCTACGGACGGGGCGCCACCGTCATCGGTTTCGGAAAGCTCGGGTCGTCCGTGGCGAGCATGCTCCACTCACGCAACGTCCGTGTGACCGTCTACGACACCGATCCGATCAAGCTCACCCACGCGATGGCTCAGGGTTTCCACACCGCGTCTTCCCTGCGCGAAGCCCTGCAGGGGGCGGGGATCATCGTCGGTGCGACCGGAAACCTGGCTCTGAGGCGCTCAGACTTCGAGCGTGTGCCCAACGGGGCCTACGTCGCCTCGGTCACCTCCTCCGACGACGAGATGGAACTGGACGAGATCAGGGGCGCCTACGCTCGCGAACATCTCGGACCGAACATCACCCGCTACTCGCGGACGGGCCACTACTTCTACGTCCTCAACGGCGGCAACGCCGTGAACTTTCTGCACGGAGCCAGCGTGGGGGCGTTCATCTTCCTCGTCCAGGCCGAGATCCTCGCAGCCGTCGCCCTGTTGGCCGATCAGGAACACGAGACGGCTCATCACGAACTTCCCACTGATATCCGCGAATCGATTGCGGCGACCTGGCTCGAACACTTCACTGGAGCACCATGAGCATCCCCAACACCCACCTCCGCACCGTGCTGGACGGCTATCTGTGCCGGTTCCCCCGTGAGGCCGACACGGTCGGGCTCCTGGAGCGAGCCCTGGAGTCCGGTCATGAGCTGTCCTCACGCAAAGAGTTCCGCGTCGGACACGCCACCGCCGGGGCGGTCGTCCTCGATCCCCAGGGGTCGGTGCTGATGATCCACCACAACGCGCTCGACACCTGGTTGCTGCCCGGCGGACATCTGGAAACCGAGGACAGCGATCTCCAGGAGGCATCTCTACGGGAGTTGGCGGAGGAGACGGGGATCTCGGCCGATCAGGTGGAAGCCGAGGGCATCACGGACGCCCTGCCGATCGACCTGGACATCCACCGGATTCCGGCCAACCCGGTGAAGGGCGAGCCCGAGCACTGGCACTTCGACTTCCGCTACCTGTACCGCGCACAGGAACCTTCGGTACGGCTCCAGGCCGAGGAGGTCAGCGACCACGCCTGGCGTCCGCCCACCGACGTGCCCTCAGCACGGCTGGCGGAGAAAGTTGCCCGCGTTCTCGGCAGCTGAGTCGCCGCGACGGCCGCGCTGGGCCCCACGTTCCAGCGCGGCCGACGCCGGTGGGGCCTACAGGAACCCGGTGGTGG
>NZ_JBHXQY010000040.1:0-53524 GCF_042716955.1 Nocardiopsis sp. NPDC058631
GGTCAGCCCGGGTCTGGCTGTCCAAGCGTGGTCGGCGCAGCGAGAGGCAGCCTGGCGGTTGCGAGCCCGGAATGATCCGCGGAACACGGCCTAGAAGACCCGGTCGGCCTCGTACGGGCCGATCACCGCGAGGGCGCGCGGCCGCGACAGCAGATCGGCGGCCACCTCGGCCACATCCGCCCCGGACACGGCGTCGAACAGCGCCAGGTCCTCGTCGATCGAGTAGTGGCGCGGCTTGTTCAGCTCGTGCGAGAGCAGCCGCCCCATCCGGGCGTTGGTGCCCTCGCTGCCGAGCACCATGGAGCCCTGGATCTGCCCCTTGGCGCGGGTCAGCTCCTCGGCGGTGATCCCCGACGCGGCGACCTTCTCCAGTTCGTCGCGGCACACGCCGATGACCTCGTCGGCCTTCTCCGGCAGGCAGCCCGCGTAGATCTGGAACATGCCGGTGTCGGCGTAACCCGTCTGGTAGGCGTGCACCGAGTACGCCAGCCCCCGCTTCTCCCGCACCTCCTGGAACAGGCGGGACGACATGCCCCCGCCCAGGGCCGCGCTGAGCAGCCGCAGCGCGTGCCAGCGCGGGTCGGTCCGGGTGATGCCCTCCGAGCCCAGGATGATGTGCGCCTGCTCGGTGTCGCGCGGCTGCACCACGGTGCCGCTGTTCGTGGCGACCGGGCCGCCCCCCGTGCGCGGACGGGCCGCACGGGCGTCACCGGCGGCGGCCGACTGGTCGGCGAACATCGCCCGGACCTGCTCCACCACCTGGTCGTGGTCCAGGCTTCCGGCCGCTGTCACGATCAGCTCGCCGGGCACGTACACGTTCCGGTACTGCTCGGCGATCCGGTCCCGGGGCAGTGCCCGGATCGTGTCGATGGTGCCCAGGATGGGGCGGCCCAGCGGGGTGTCGCCGTAGAAGTGCGCGGCGAAGACATCGTCCACCAGGTCGGCGGGCTCGTCCTCGTACATGGCGATCTCCTCCAGGATCACGCCCCGCTCCGTCTCCACCTCCCCCGCGTCGAGCACCGAGTTCGCGACCATGTCACCGACGACCTCGATGGCCAGCGGCAGGTCGCGGTCCAGCACCTTCGCGTAGTAGCAGGTGTGCTCCTTCGTGGTGTAGGCGTTGTGGTCCGCGCCCACACCGTCCAGCAGCGCGGAGATCTCCAGCGCCGACCGGGTCCGGGTCCCCTTGAACAGCAGGTGCTCCAGGAAGTGCGCCGACCCCGCGTGCGCGGAGTCCTCGTCACGGGAACCGGTGGTCGCCGAGATCCCGAACGCCGCGGACCGGCCACCCGGGATGTTCTCGGTGACCACGCGCAGTCCGCCGGGGAGGACCGTACGGCGCACCAGGCCGGAACCGCCGTCGGGCTCCAGCAGCGTCACGGTCGTGCCCGGATCCTGCTCGGCGGCGATGGGGACAGAGCTCATGAATCCTTCTTCTTCGCGTCGGAACATCGGCGGCCGGGCCACCGGGGCCCAGCCGAGAATACGCGCCGGGGGCGGCCGCACCCGTGGTGCGACCGCCCCCGACACGCGTCAATCAGGATCAGGTGTTCTCGGAACGCCCGCCCGAGCTGCGACGACGACGGCGACGCGGGGCGTCCCCGTCGGTGTCGCCACCGTTGTCCTCGCCCGCGGGGGCGTCGTCGGCCGGGGCCTCGGCCTCGACGACCGGAGCCGCGGAGGCGGCCTCGGCCTCGACGACCTCGACCGGGACCAGCGACAGCTTGCCGCGGTCGTCGATCTCGCGGATCTCGACCTGGACCTTCTCGCCGATGCCGATGACGTCGTCGAGGTTCTCGATCCGCTTGCCGCCGTGCAGCTTGCGGATCTGCGAGATGTGCAGCAGGCCGTCCTTGCCGGGCAGCAGCGACACGAACGCGCCGAACGTCGTGGTCTTGACGACGGTACCCAGGTACCGGTCGCCCACCTCGGGCATCGTCGGGTTCGCGATCTGGTTGATCGTGTCCCGCGCGGCCTCGGCGGACGGGCCGTCGGTGGCACCGATGTAGATGGTGCCGTCGTCCTCGATCGTGATCTCGGCGCCGGTGTCGTCCTGGATCGAGTTGATCATCTTGCCCTTGGGGCCGATGACCTCGCCGATCTTGTCCACCGGGACCTTGACGGTGAGGATGCGCGGAGCGTTCGGGCTCATCTCGGCCGGACGCTCGATCGCCTCCTGCATCACGTCGAGGATGGCCAGGCGGGCGCCGCGCGCCTGCTGGAGCGCGAGCGCCAGCTGCTCGGCGGGGATGCCGTCGAGCTTGGTGTCCAGCTGCAGGGCCGTGATGAGGTCACGGGTACCGGCGACCTTGAAGTCCATGTCGCCCATGGCGTCCTCGGCACCCAGGATGTCAGTGAGGGTGACGTACTCGTCGCCCTCGCTGATCAGACCCATGGCGATGCCCGACACCATCTCCTTGAGGGGCACGCCGGCCGCCATCAGGGACATGGTGGACGCGCAGACCGAGCCCATCGAGGTGGAGCCGTTGGACCCGAGGGCCTCGGACACCTGGCGGATGGCGTACGGGAACTCCTCGCGGGCCGGCAGCACCGGGAGCAGGGCGCGCTCGGCGAGGGCGCCGTGCCCGATCTCACGCCGCTTGGGCGAGCCCACCCGACCGGTCTCACCGGTGGAGTAGGGCGGGAAGTTGTAGTTGTGCATGTAGCGCTTGGTCTTGTCCGGGTTGAGCGTGTCAACCATCTGTTCCATGCGCAGCATGTTGAGCGTGGTGACACCCAGGATCTGGGTCTCGCCGCGCTCGAAGAGAGCGGAGCCGTGCACCCGCGGCAGGACGCCGACCTCGGCGCTCAGCCCACGGATGTCCTTGGGGCCGCGACCGTCGATGCGGACCTTCTCGCGCAGGACGCGCTCGCGCATGACCTGCTTGCTGAGCGAGCGGAAGGCACCGCCGATCTCCTTCTCGCGACCCTCGAAGTCCTCCGCCAGCTTCTCGCCGGCGACGGCCTTGACGCGGTCCAGCTCGGCGTCGCGATCCTGCTTGTCAGCGATGGTGAGCGCCTTGGAGAGCTCCTCGCGGACGGCGGCCTCGACGGCCGCGTACGCGTCGTCCTCGTAGTCGAGGAAGATCGGGAACTCGGTGACCTGGCGGCTCGCCTGGTCGGCGACGGCCTGCTGGGCCTTGCACAGCACCTTGATGAAGGGCTTGGCGGCTTCGAGGCCCTCGGAGACGGTCTGCTCGTTGGGGCCGACAGCGCCCTCGGCGACCAGCTTCAGCGTCCGGGGGGTGGACTCGGCCTCCACCATCATGATCGCCACGTCGCCGTCGTCGAGGACGCGACCGGCGACCACCATGTCGAAGGTGGCCCCCTCCAGCTCGGTGTGGGTCGGGAAGCCGACCCACTGGCCGTCGATCAGGGCGACGCGCACGCCGCCGATCGGGCCGGAGAAGGGGATCCCGGAGATCTGCGTGGACATCGAGGCCGCGTTGATGGCGACGACGTCGTACAGGTGCTCGGGGTGCAGGGCGAGGATCGTCTCGACGACCTGGATCTCGTTGCGCAGGCCCTTGCGGAACGACGGGCGCAGCGGCCGGTCGATCAGACGGCAGGTGAGGATGGCGTCCTCGGAGGGACGCCCCTCACGCCGGAAGAACGAGCCGGGGATGCGGCCCGCGGCGTACATGCGCTCCTCGACGTCCACCGTGAGGGGGAAGAAGTCGAGGTTCTCCTTGGGCCGCTTCGAGGCGGTGGTGGCCGACAGGACGACGGTCTCGTCGTCCAGGTAGACCGTCGCCGAACCGGCGGCCTGGCGGGCCAGGCGACCGGTCTCGAAGCGGATGGTACGGGAGCCGAACTTGCCATTGTCGATGACGGCTTCGGCTGAGTAAACGCCCTCCATGGGCGACCTCCTGCTACACGTTCGCGTTCGTCGCGCCGGGCACGGGTTTGTGCCCAGGGCGCTTCATGATTCGTATCCCGCGTCCGTGCCCCGGAGTTGATGACGGCCGGTCATCGATCGAAGCCCACGGCCCGCCCTGACGGGCGGTGTCCGGGGACCACTACCGAGGACCGGCCTCGACTCTGCGGCCGAGGGAGGGGCGCGGGTGATCTCTGTGAAATTAGGGCGAGCGGCGGTGTGTGTGACCGCCGTCGCGTCACACCTTACTAACAAAGCGGGAGCGGCCGAAGCCACTCCCGCCGATCACCTCTAGCGGCGCAGACCCAGACGCTCGATCAGCGAGCGGTAGCGGGTGATGTCCTGCTTGGCGATGTACTTGAGGAGGCGGCGACGGCGACCGACCATCAGGAGCAGGCCACGACGGCTGTGGTGGTCGTGCTTGTGGTCCTTGAGGTGCTCGGTCAGCTCGGTGATGCGGTGCGTGAGCAGCGCGACCTGGACCTCGGGGGAACCGGTGTCACCCTCGGTGGTGGCGTACTCGGCGATGATCTTCTCTTTGGTGGCGGTGTCGATCGACACGTCGCTCCTTCACTGGAAAGTCGGCACGCAGGGCGGATCCCGATACGAGACGGGGATCAGACGCGGTGACCGCGCGTGCGAACAGTCACCGTCGCGTGTGGTGCGCGCGGCCCTCCGCCGACGGCGTGGGTGCACCGCGCTCCCCACGGGAGCGGTCACCAGATTGTGACCGTCCGCGAGGCACACGTGGACGAACCCACCCTACCGCAGAGCACGAGGTGACGGGGCTGCCCCGCTGGTGCGCCCCGTCTCCCCGGGCCCCGCCCTCCGGAACTCAGGCCGCCCGGAGGACCTCGCGGCACAGGTCCACGTCCCTGCGCATGGCGACGATGAGCTCGTCGATGCTGTCGAAACGCTCCTGGCCGCGGATGCGGGCGGTGAAGTCCACGGTCATGTGGGCCCCGTAGAGCTCCAGGTCGTCGCGGTCCAGGGCGTAGGACTCCACCGTCCGCTCCGCACCGTCGAAGGTGGGGTTGCTGCCCACGGAGATCGCCGCGGGCCAGCGCGACTCGTATCCGGCCGGCGGTGCGACACGGCGCAGCCAGCCCGCGTAGACGCCGTCACCGGGGACCGCCGTGCCGGGCAGCAGGTCCATGTTGGCGGTGGGGAAGCCCAGCAGTTCGCGGCCGCGCGCCGCCCCGTGGACGATCTCGCCCTCGACCCGGTGCGGGCGGCCGAGCAGGTCGGCGGCCTCGGCCACGGCACCCTCGGCGAGCACTGAGCGCACCCGCGTGGAGGTGATGGCGTCGCCGTCCGCGACGAGCGCGACCCCGTCCGCGGTGAAGCCGTACCCGGCCCCGAGGTCCGCGAGCGCGGCGACGTCGCCCGCGGCGCGGTGCCCGAACCGGAAGTCCTCGCCCACGACCACGGCCGAGGCGTGCAGCCGGTCGACCAGCACACGGCGGACGAACTCCTCGGGGGTGAGGGAGGACAGGTCCTTGGTGAACGCCAGGACGCACACGGCGTCGGCACCGTGCTCCCCCAGCAGTTCCACCCGGCGCTCCAGCGGGGTCAGCACCGGAGGCGTGGTCCCGGTCAGCACCGCACGGGGGTGCGGGTCGAAGGTGACCGCGACCACCGGGAGGCCGAGCTCACGGCCGCGCCCGACGGCTGCCTCCAGGATGGCCTGGTGGCCTCGGTGCACCCCGTCGAACACGCCGACCGCCACCACGGAGCGCCCCTGCCCGGAGGGGATACCCTCCAGCCCGTCCCATCGCCGCACGTCCGACTCCCCTGCTCGTCGTTCCTCATGGCTCCGCGCCGAGCCCTGCCGCCATGGGCCACAGGGCTTTCAGGAACCAAGGGTGCCACGCCGGACGCACCCGCACCGACACGCGGGGTGTGTGGCCCGGCACACGCCCCGCACGCAGGCTTCGGTGGCTGCTCCCGGCTCAGCGTCCGCCTGAGTAATGGTAGGCATCGGCCCTGCCCTGTACATCGAGCACGGTGATTCGGCGCTCGGCCTCGTCGATCCGGTACCGCACGCGGTAGGACGAGCGCCTGGCGACCCACTGCCCGGAAAAGGGGGCGTTCAGGGGCTTTCCGACCGTGCGGGGTCTCTCGCGCAGGTCCCCGTTGACCAACTCCCAGACCGCCGAAGCGATCTTGAAGGGGAGTTCCTCGGTGAGCGCCCTGCGTGCGGGACGTGCGAGCACGAGGTCGTAGCGATCACTCACCCGGCATCCTCCAGCCTGGCCCGCTCGCGCATCAGGTCAGCCATCTCGTCCGCCGTTGTCAGGTCCCCTGCCCTCAGGGACTCCTCGGCCTCCCCCAGCCGCCGCTGCTCCTCAGGGCTGTCAAGGAGGGCGAAGGTCTCCGTCATCGACTCGTAGTCGTCCACGGAGATCACCACGACGCTGGGTCTGCCGTTGCGGGTGATGGTGACGGCGTCGTGGGTCCTCTCGACCTCGTCGACGATCTTGGACAGGTGGTTTCTGGCTTCGGCCAGCGGCATCATCGTCATGGCGAGAATTCTAGCCAATGAAACCCCTCCTGTACAGGATTCACGCCACCTTCCAACCTTGGGAGCAGCACGCGCAGGGGGCACAGGCCCGCGTGTCCTGCCTCGCGCTCCAGGAGGCGGGGCTCCGGCGGTCGTGAGCGCCGTGTGCGCGGGGCCGAGGCGCACGGCTCCGCTCCGCCGGTGGCGGACCGGGGTTGGCACACGGCCGGGCCACCGCTAACGTGCCCGGATGGCGATGATCGACACGGGTGGCACCCGACTCGCGTACGACGAGGCCGGCTCCGGCCCGGCCGTCGTGTTCGTACACGCGGGGGTGGGCGACCGGCGCATGTGGGACCACCAGTTCACCACGTTCGCGCGGACCCACCGGGTGGTCAGGTACGACTGGCGCGGGCACGGCGGTTCGGCCGACCACGAGGGGCCCGTCACCCACCACGAGGACCTGCTCGCCCTCATGGACGGGCTCGGGATCGAGCGCGCGACCCTGGTGGGTGCCTCCTACGGCGGCGCCTACTGCGCGGACGCCGCCCTGGCCGCACCCGACCGGGTCGAGGCCCTGGCCCTGGTGTGTCCGGGCATGTCGGGGCACGAGTGGCCCGAGGTGTTCGTACGCGAGTCCCGCAAGATGGCCCTGGCCGCGGTCCCCCACGAGCGCCTGGAGGTGTACCGGGCCGGCCGTGCCACGCCCGACCCCGCGGACGTCGCGGCGATGGCGCAGGCCCAGGCCCGCTTCGTGGTGCTGGGCCCCGGGCGGGACCCCGAGGACATGCCGCCGGAGGCATGGGACCTGTCCCTGCTGATGCTGCGGGAGCTGTTCGCGCGCCAGTGGTCGGGGCCTGTCCTCACGACCCGCCGGCCCGGCAGGCCCTCCAAGGCGCGGCTCGGCGACGTGGCCGCGCCCACCCTGGTGGTGAAGGGCCTGTCCGAGCCCGGCCCGGTCCAGGAGGTCGCCGACCTGTACGCGGAGGGGATCCCCGGCGCACGCCTCCTGGAATTGCCGGACACCGGGCACCTGCCGTCCGTCGAGCGCCCCGCGGAACTCACCGCCGCCCTCGCGGACTTCCTCGGCGCCCCCTGAGCCCGAAGCGGGATCAGGCGGGTTCGAACACCACCAGGGGCTTCATGTGGTCCCTGCGGTTCTCACCGAGCGCGATCACCCGGCCGTCGGGGGCGAACAGCCCGACGGGGCCGGAGCCCAGCGAGCTCGGTTCGATCCGGTTGCCGTTCTGGACACGACGGGTCTCGTCGTCGGTGAGCATGCGCACCGGGAAGGCGACCGCGACCGCGCGGGCCAGTGGCACCTGCGCGAACTCCACGGCCAGCTGGTCGAGCGTGCGGGCCTGCGACAGGTCGTAGGGGCCCACCCGTGTGCGGCGCAGCGCGGTCAGGTGGCCGCCCACGCCCAGTTCCCCGCCCATGTCGCGGGCGAGCGCGCGGATGTAGGTACCGCTGGAGCACGTGACCACGGCGTCCACGTCCACGAACACGCCGTCGGCGTCCTCCACCCGGCGGATGTCGGTGATCTCGAACCCCGCGACGGTGACCGTGCGGGGCTTGAGCACGACCTCCTTGCCCTCGCGCGCCGACTTGTAGGCACGCTTGCCGTCCACCTTGATCGCGCTGACCTGCGGCGGAACCTGCTGGATCTCACCGGTCAGCCCGGCCACCGCCGCACGCACCGCCTCGTCCCCGACCCCGGAGGCGTCCACCCGGGCCCCGGGCTCGCCCTCGGCGTCGTCGGTGTTGGTCACCAGTCCGAGCCGGATGGTGGCGTCGTACACCTTCTCCGTCAGCGTCAGGTGGCCGAGGAGCTTGGTGCCCTTCTCGATCCCCAGGACGAGGACCCCCGTCGCCATCGGGTCCAGGGTGCCCGCGTGGCCGACCCGGCGCGTGCGCGCCAGCCCGCGCGTCTTGGCGACCACGTCGTGCGAGGTCCAGTCGGCGGGCTTGTCGACGACGACGACGCCGCTCTCGGCCATGGGAATCCTCGGATCATCGGAAGGGGAAGGAAAAGGGGACGGCGGCGGCGCGACCGCGCCGCCGCCGGTGGTGCTCGGCGGGACTCTACTCGTCCTCGTCCTCGTCGTCCTCGCGGGGAGCCTTGTACGGGTCGGCCTCGCCCGCGTGCTGGGCGCCGGTGGCCTTCTCGGCCACCTCGGCGTCGGACTGGCGCGCCTTGACCAGCAGTTCCTCGATGTGCTGGGCGTTCTCCTGCACCTCGTCGATGACGAAGGTGAGGCTCGGCGTGTGCCGGATGCCCGTCTGGCGTCCCACCTCGCTGCGGATGACGCCCTTGGCGCTCTCCAGAGCGGCGGCGGAGGCGGCCTTCTCCTCCGGGCTGCCGAACACCGTGTAGTACACCGTGGCGTCCCGCAGGTCAGCGGTGATGCGCGCGTCGGTCACGGTGACGAATCCCAGGCGTGGGTCCTTGATCCGCCGGTCCAGCATCTCGGCGACGATGCGCTGGATGCGGTCGGCGATCTTCCGCGCGCGTGCGGCGTCAACCATCGTCAGTCTTCCTCTTCGTTGAAGAGCCGCTGCCTGGCGGAGAGCAGCTCCAGTTCGGGACGTCCCGCGACGAAACGCTCGCAGGTGTCCATCAGTTCACGGGCGTGCGCCGCCGTCGGCGCGACCACCGCCACGCCGATCTTGACCCGTCGGTGCAGGTCCTGGTCCCCGACCTCGGAGACCGAGACGGAGAACTTACGGCGCAGGTCGGCGATCACCGGCCGGACCAGCGAGCGCTTCTGTTTGAGCGAGTGGACGTCACCGAGAAGGACGTCCAGGGTCAGCGACCCGACGTACACATGATCACCTGTGGTGTTGTGCGGAATGAGTACGGGGCCCCGGCCTCACGGCCGGGGCCCCTTCGGATCAGGCTCCGCGAGGGTTAGTCGCGGGACTTCTCCTGCATCTCGTAGGTCTCGATGACGTCCGCGATACGGATGTCGTTGTAGCCGACACCGATACCGCACTCGAAGCCCTCGCGGACCTCGGTCGCATCGTCCTTGAACCGCCGCAGGGACTCCACGGTGAGGTTCTCGGAGATGACAACCCCTTCGCGGATGATCCGTGCCTTGGTGTTGCGGCGGATGAGGCCGCCACGGACGATCGAGCCCGCGATGTTGCCGATCTTCGGAACCTTGAAGACCTCGCGGACCTCGGCGCTGCCGAGCTGGACTTCTTCGTAGACCGGCTTGAGGAGGCCCTTGACCGCGGCCTCGACCTCGTCGATGGCCTGGTAGATCACCGAGTAGTACCGGATGTCGACGCCCATGCGGTCAGCCAGCTCGCTGTTCTTGCCCTCGGGCCGAACGTTGAAGCCGATGATGATCGCGTCGGCGGACGACGCCAGGTTGATGTCGTTCTGCGTGATCGCACCGACACCGCGGCCGATGACGCGGATGTTGACCTCGTCACCACCCGAGTCGATCTTGAGGAGCGACTCCTCCAGCGCCTCGACCGAACCGGACATGTCGCCCTTGATGAGGAGGAGCAGCTCGGAGCGCTCACCCTCCTTGAGGGCGTCCTGCCAGGTCTCGAACGTGACGCGGCGGGCCGAACGCGCCTGCTGGGCGAAGCGCTCGCGCGCCTCACGCTGCTGGGCGATCTGCCGGGCCACCCGGTCGTCCTTGACGACCAGGAAGCTGTCGCCGGCGCTGGGAACGTTGGTCAGACCCACCACCTGCACCGGGCGCGACGGCTCGGCGCTCTGCACGTTGTCGCCGTGCTCGTCGAGCATGGCGCGAACGCGGCCGTAGGCGTCACCGCAGACGATGGAGTCGCCGACGTTGAGCGTGCCTCGCTGGACCAGCACCGTGGCCATGGAACCGCGACCGCGGTCCAGGTAGGCCTCGATGGCCAGACCCTGGGCGTCCATGTCCGGGTTGGCGGTCAGGTCGAGCGACGCGTCGGAGGTCAGCACGATCGACTCGAGCAGGCCGTCGATGTTGTCGCCCTTGAGCGCGGAGATGTCCACGAACTGGACGTCGCCGCCGTACTCCTCGGCGACCAGGCCGTACTCGGTGAGCTGCGCGCGGACCCGCTGCGGGTCGGCGCCCTCGACGTCGATCTTGTTGACCGCGACCACGATCGGCACGTCGGCCGCCTTGGCGTGGTCGATGGCCTCTGCCGTCTGCGGCTTGACGCCGTCGTCGGCCGCGACCACCAGCACCGCGATGTCGGTGACCTTCGCACCACGGGCACGCATGGCGGTGAACGCCTCGTGACCGGGGGTGTCGATGAAGGTGAGCTTGCGCTCCTCGCCGTCCACCACCGTGGAGACCTGGTAGGCACCGATGTGCTGGGTGATGCCGCCGGCCTCGCCGCTGACGACGTTGGTCTTGCGGATGGTGTCCAGCAGTCGGGTCTTACCGTGGTCGACGTGACCCATGACGGTGACCACGGGCGGACGGGGACGCAGGTCCTCGGCCGTGCCGTCGTCCTCGCCGAACTCGATGGAGAAGGACTCCAGCAGCTCGCGGTCCTCGTCCTCGGGACTGACGACCTCGATGCGGTAGCTGAGCTCCTCGCCCAGCAGCTGGAGCGACTCGTCGGGCAGCGACTGGGTCGCGGTGACCATCTCACCCAGGTGCATCATGACCTGGACGAGCGACGCCGGGTTGACGTCGATCTTGTCACCGAAGTCCGACAGCGAGGCGCCGCGGGACAGGCGGATGACCTGGTTGTTGCCGCCAGGGATCTTGACGCCGCCGAAGGACGGGGCCTGGAGGTCGTTGAACTCCTGGCGCCGCTGCTTCTTGGACTTGCGGGCACGCCCGGGACGACCGCCCGGACGACCGAACGCACCGGCCGTACCGCCGCCGCGACCGCGACCGCCGCCACCGGGACGGCCACCGAAGCCACCCGGACGACCGCCACCGGCACCGCCGCCGCCACCGGGACGCGGACCGGCGCCCGCGGGGGCTCCCCCGCGGCCACGGCCTGCGCCGCCACCGGGACGACCGCCGCCGCCACCGCGACCGCCGCCCGCAGGCGAGGCCGGTCGGGAGGAGGGCATGTTCATCGGGCTGGGACGCGGACCGCCGGGACGGGGTCCGCCTGCGCCGCCACCGGGACGCGGGGGTCCACCCGCGGCACCACCCGGACGCGGGGCGCCCGCGGCGCCGCCGGGACGCGGGGCGCGCTGGTCGCCACCGCCCTGCGGGCCGGGACGCGGACCCGGGCGGGGACCGCCCGGACGCGGGGCACCGGCACCGGGAGCACCGGCACCCGGAGCGCCACCAGGACGCGGAGCGGGCTTGGAACCCATGCCGGAGGCGTTGGACGCGAACGGGTTGTTGCCCGGACGCGGACCGGACGTGCGCGGACCCGGACGGGCTCCGCCACGCTCGGGACGGTCGCCGCGCTGGGGACGCTCACCACGCTGGGGGCGCTCACCGCGCTCGGGACGCGCACCTTCGGAACGGCCGCCCTCGGGGCGCCCTCCCTCGGGACGCGCACCCTCGGGACGGCCGGTCTCGGGGCGCGCAGCCTCGGGACGTGCGGCCTCGGGGCGCGCAACCTCGGGGCGGGGCTCCTCGGAGCGCACACTCTCGGGGCGACCTGCGGGACCACCGGGCTTGGGCGCGCCGCCGGGGCGGGCACCTGCCTCACCGCGGGGGGCCTTGGGGCCGGGCTTGGGCGCACCGGGGCGCGGGGCGGACTCGCCCTGCGCGGCCGACGGCTTGGGCGCGGCGGGAGCCGGCTTCGGACCCGGCTTGGGGGCGGGACCCGGCTTCGGGGCCGCACCCGGCTCGGACGCGGCGCGCGGGCCGGGCTTGGGAGCCGGGCCCTTCTTGCCGCCGTCGGAACCGTTGTTGAAGGCTTCTTGGAGGCGTCGCACGACGGGGGCCTCTATCGTCGAGGACGCCGAACGGACGAATTCGCCCATCTCGTTGAGCTTGGCCAGCACGGCCTTGCTCTCTACACCGAACTCTTTGGCGAGTTCGTACACCCGGACCTTCGCCACTACTCTCCTTCAGCTTCGGTCCGGGACATGGGCTTATGCCGGACCGTCGTTAACTCGAGTTACTCATCGCTGCGTACTCATCAGGCGCTCATCGCGATCTCGACCTGCTTCCTCATCGCTACACAACAATGGGTCGGTACTCACGTGCCGACACAGCACTGGTACGCCGACCTCGGTTATGACAACCCAGAGACCGGCCCAGACATTCCAACCCTATCGGGAACGGTGACCCTGTCCGCCACGCGGGGCGGCATCGAACAGGGCCTCCACGGGTGAGAGGTCCCACCCGGCGTCACCCGCTCCCCTCCGGTAGGCGCGAGGCCAGACCCTGCGACGTTCGGCGAGCTCAAGGCACCGCCGGTCGTCGTGGAGGTAGGCGCCACGTCCCGGACGTCGACCCCGGGTGTCGGGCGTAATGGCCGTGCCCACAGCCACCAGCCGCACGAGGTCGGACTGGACTGCCCGTGACCGGCACCCTACGCAAGTGCGCACGGGGCCGTCGGGACCGTCTCCGGCCACCATATCGCGTCGGGACATCGCCGCGACCCGATCAACCGACCGCGGCGTCGCCGTCGCCGTCGGTTCCGTCACCGTCGACGGTACCGGCGACGGGCTCGGCGTCGGAGCGGATGTCGATGCGCCAGCCGGTCAGACGGGCGGCCAGGCGGGCGTTCTGGCCCTCCTTGCCGATCGCCAGGGACTGCTGGTAGTCGGGCACGATCACGCGCGCAACACGCGCGGCCATGTCAAGGATTTCCACAGAATTGACCCGCGCCGGCGAGAGCGCGTTGGCCACGAACACGGCCGGGTCCTCGGAGAAGTCGACGATGTCGATCTTCTCTCCGTGGAGCTCCGCCATCACGTTGCGGACACGGCTGCCGAGCGGGCCGATGCAGGCGCCCTTGGCGTTGACGCCGCCCCGGTGCGAGCGGACGGCCATCTTGGTGCGGTGGCCCGCCTCCCTGGCGATGGCCGAGATCTCGACGGTGCCGTCGGCGATCTCGGGCACCTCCAGCTCGAAGAGCTTGCGCACCAGGTTCGGGTGGGTGCGCGAGAGGGTGACGGACGGACCGCGGTGCCCCTTGCGCACCTGCACCACGTAGGCGCGCAGGCGCTCCCCGTGGGTGTAGGTCTCGGTGGGCACCTGCTCCTGCGGGGGAAGGATCGCCTCCAGCTTGCCGAGGTCGACCAGCACGTTGCGGGGGTCCCTGCCCTGCTGGATGATGCCGGAGACGATGTCGTGCTCGCGTCCGGCGAACTCGCCCAGGGTCAGCTCGTCCTCGGCGTCACGCAGACGCTGGAGGATGACCTGCTTGGCGGTGGAGGTCGCGATACGGCCGAAACCGGACGGGGTGCCGTCGGACTCGCCGACGACCCCGCCCTCCTCGTCCGTCTCGGACACCCACACGGTCACGTGTCCGGTCGAGCGGTTGAGCTCGACCCGGGCCTTCTTGTCGGGCCCCTCCTCGCGGTGGTAGGCGATCAGCAGCGCGTCCTCGATGGCCTTGGCGACCAGCTCGACCGCGATGTCCTTCTCGCGCTCCAGGCTGCGTAGGACACTCATGTCAATATCCACGGGGCTCCCCCTCTAGTCCGCCGCGTCGGTGTCGGCTTCGCGACGGAATTCCACCTGGACCCTGCCCGGGCCGAGCTCGGCGTGGGCGAGGGTGCGGGGCCGGCCCTCGACGTCGAGGGTGACGCCCTCGTCGTCGGCACCGGTGACCCGGCCGGTGACGTCGCCGCCCTCGGCGAGGGCGGCCTTGACCAGCCGGCCACGGGAGCGCCGCCAGTGGCGCGGCTGCGTCAGCGGTCGGTCCACCCCGGGCGAGGTGACCTCCAGGACGTAGGGCAGTTCGCCCATGACGTCGGAGGCGTCCAGGGTGGCGTTGACCTCCTGGCTGACCTCACCGACCCGGTCCAGGTCCACCCCGTCGTCGGAGTCGACGACGACGCGCAGGACCCGGCGCTTGCCCGCCGGTGTCAGCTCGACGGCCTCCAGGTCCAGTCCGGCCTCGGCCAGTACCGGCTCCAGCAGCTCGGCGATGCGCTCTTCGCGTGCCTGCGCTCCCATGTGGTGTGCCCCTCCAGCGGAGAAATCCCGCCCGTGCGGCCTCCGGCCGGTGTACGGGGCGGTCCAGCTCTGTACGTAGTTTGCGACTGAACGGCCCGCTCCCCTGAGGGACGCGGACCGGCCGCGCGTCGCGTGCGACGGCGGTTGTGCTGCAAGGGTATCCACACCCGGGCGCGGTCCAGGTCGCCGTCGGTGCCCGGAGCGCGTCACCGCGTGGCCTCCAGGACCGGGAAAGCCCGCGTGGCGGGGTGTGTCGGCGCGGGCAGCTCCCCGCGCGGACCGTGGAAAGATGGGGCCGTGGCCGTCCCGGACGGCCGCCGGGCCGACGAGGGACGGTCCGGGGTACGGAGGGAGAGCACGTGGGCCAGGTGAACGGCTGCGTCATCAGCCGCCGGACGGCGCTGGGCGCGGCGGTGGCCGGAGCGGCGGTCGCGGGTCTGGCCGGGTGCGGCGAGGCCGAGTGGTACCCCGCGGACATGACCCCGGACGAGTACGTCCTCCGGTCGGTGATCCGTGAGAAGGAACGGATGGTCGTCCGCTACGAGACGGCGATCGCCGAGGGGTCGGGGCCGGCGGAACTTCTGGAACAGCTGCTGGGCCACCACCTGACCCATATGGACGCGCTGGTGGAGTCGCTGCCCGCGGACGCCTCCCCCTCCCCGCCCGCCGACCTCGCGGCCGGAGAGGGCACCGCTCCCCCGGAGGCGCCCGACGCGGTGACGGACACCGCCGGGCTGCGGCTGCTGGAGTCGGCGGCGACGAGCGCCCGCCTCGACCAGGCCGGGGCCGTCTCCGACCCCGGACTGGCACAGCTGATCACCGGCATCGGCGCCTGCGAGGCAGGACACGCGTACCTGCTGGCCAGGGCCTAGGGAGAGTTTTTTTGGAAGGCTTCCGGGCCGGTCGGCGGCCGACCGGCCGGGCGATCTTCCGACCGGTCATCCACGAACGTGAAGGCGGTACTGGTGAGCGAGAGCCCCGCGTCCACCCCGGACGGGTCGGACCCCGGCCCCGAGGCGCTGGCCGAGGCGCTGAGCGCCGAGCACGCTGCGGTGTACGGATACGAGTTCGTCGGCGGAGCCGCCGGGGACGAGGACCGGCGCGAGCGGGCCCTGGAGGCGGCGCAGCAGCACAAGGCCCTGCGTGACGCGCTGCGCGCGGCCGCGGTGGAACGCGGCATCGAAGCGCCGTCCGCGCCGGCCTCGCACCCGCTGCCGGAGGAGCGCGGGGGCGAGGCCCTCGACGCCTTCGCGGTCGGGTTGGAGGAGACGGCCGCGCGCGCGTACCTGTGGCTGGCGGCGTCGGCCGACACCGGCCTGCGGCTGGAGGGCGCACGCGCCCTCCAGGAGACGACGCTGCGCGGCCTGGAGTGGGGCGGGGAGCTGGACGCCCTTCCCGGCTTCGAGAGCGCCTGAGGGCAGTACACGCGCGGGGCCGGGGATCCCTCCCCGGCCCCGCGCGGTCGTGCTCGCTAGCTACGGCAGGCGGCGACGGTGCGCTCCACGATCTCGGCCACGGCGACCTCCTCGCGGTCGCCCGTGGCGCGGTCCCGCAGCTCCACCAGCCCGTCCTTGAGCCCGCGGCCGACGATGACGCCGGTCGGAACACCCAGCAGCTCCGCGTCGGTGAACTTCACGCCCGGTGAGACTCCCTTGCGGTCGTCCACCAGGACGCGCAGGCCACGGGCCTCCAGCTCCGCGCCGATCCGCAGGGCCTCCTCGATCTGCTCACCCTTGCCGGTGCCGACCACGTGCACGTCGGCGGGGGCGATGGCGCGCGGCCAGACGATGCCCTTGTCGTCGTGGGACTGCTCGACGACGCAGGCGACGGCGCGCGAGACGCCGACCCCGTAGGAGCCCATGGTGATGCGCTTGGGTTTCCCGTCGGCCCCGAGTGCGTCCACCTGGAAGGTGTCGGTGTACTTGCGGCCGAGCTGGAAGATGTGGCCGATCTCGATACCGCGTGCGGTGTAGAGCGTGCCCCGCCCGTCGGGCGAGGGATCGCCGTCGCGGACCACGGCGACGTCGATGGTGCCGTCCGGGGTGAAGTCGCGCCCGGCCACCAGGTCGATGACGTGGTGGTCGGTCCTGTCCGCGCCGGTCACCCAGGCGGTGCCGGTGACCACGCGCGGGTCGACCAGGTAGCGGACCTTGTTGTCCAGCAGGGCCCGGGGGCCGATGTAGCCCTTGGCCAGGAACGGGTTCGCCGCGAAGTCGGCCTCGTCCAGGAGCGCGACCTCGGCGGGTTCCAGTGCGGCCTCCAGGCGCTTGAGGTCGACGTCGCGGTCGCCGGGCAGGCCGATGGCCAGCAGCTCCCAGTCCTGGGAGCCCGGTGCGCGGGTCTTGACGAGGAGGTTCTTGAGGGTGTCGGCCTCGCTGAAGTCGCGGCCCGTCCCGGCCCCGTTGAGGAAGTCCACCAGCGTCTGGATCGTGGCGGTGTCCGGGGTGTGGTGCACCACGGCCTCGGGCAGCCCCTCGACGGGCAGGGCGGGGGGCGACGGGACGGCGACGGCCTCGACGTTCGCGGCGTAGTCGGACTCCGTGCTGCGCACGAAGGTGTCCTCGCCGTTCGCGGCCACGGCCAGGAACTCCTCCGAGGCCGAGCCGCCCATGGCGCCGGACGTGGCGGAGACGATGACGTACTCCAGTCCGAGCCGGTCGAAGATCCGGATGTAGGCCGCGCGGTGGGCCTCGTAGGAGGCCTGGAGGCCCTCGTCGTCGATGTCGAAGGAGTAGGAGTCCTTCATGTGGAACTCGCGGCCGCGGAGCACCCCCGCCCGGGGGCGCGCCTCGTCGCGGAACTTCTCCTGGATCTGGTACAGGACGACGGGGAAGTCCTTGTAGGAGGAGTACTCGCCCTTGACCAGGAGCGTGAACAGCTCCTCGTGGGTGGGGCCGAGCAGGTAGTCGGCGCCCTTGCGGTCCTTGAGGCGGAACAGGGTGTCGCCGTACTCCTCCCAGCGGCCGGACGCCTCGTAGAACTCCTTGGGCAGGAGGGCGGGGAGGAGGACCTCCTGGCCGCCGATGGCGGCCATCTCCTCGTGCACGATCCGTGCGACGTTGTCCAGGACCATCTTGCCCAGCGGCAGCCAGCTGTAGATGCCGGGGGCGGCGCGGCGCACGAAACCGCCGCGGACGAGGAGCTTGTGGCTCGGCACCTCGGCGTCCGCCGGGTCCTCACGCAGGGTGCGAAGGAACAGGTTCGACATCCGCAGCAGCACGGCCACTCCTCGGTGAACACGCCCGTGGGGCGTGGGAACTCAACTATGGGGAGACCCAGGCTAGCGGTAGTGCGGACGCGTTCGCGCGTGGGTTGCGCGAGTGGTCCCGCCGCTACCTAGGCTGGAGGATCGGCGAACCGGGCGCGTGCGCGGCCGGCCGGCACGGCCGACGGACGGGGAGATCATGGGCAGACGCGGTACGCGGGAGTCGGAGCGCGACGGGGACGGGGAGCCGGCGGGTGCCCCGGGCACGGAGCTGCTCGCCGACGCCGACCGGTCCGACTCGTGGTTCCTCGTGGTGGAGGGCACCCCGCAGTCCCACGTGGACCTGGCCGACCCGTCCTACCTGGACTTCTCGTACATGCGCAGGATCGCGCACGCCGCCGACCTCGTCGCGCCCGCGGGCGAGCCGGTCGACGCGCTGCACCTGGGCGCGGGGGCACTGACACTGGCCAGGTACGTGGCGCACACCCGTCCGGGTTCGCGGCAGCGCGCCGTGGACGTCGACGCCCCCCTGGTGGAGATGGTGCGGCGGCGGCTGCCGTGGGACCGCCGCGCCCAGCTGCGGGTGGGCATCGGCGACGCACGGGAGTGGATCGCGGCCCGGCACGCCGACAGCGCGGACCTGATCGTCAGCGACGTGTTCGCGGGTGCCCGGACCCCCGCGCGCCTGACGTCGGTGGAGTACTACACGGAGACGGCGCGCGTGCTGCGCCCCGGAGGCCTGTTGGCGGTGAACATCGGCGACGGCCATTCCCTGGAACACACCCGGGCCCAGGCGGCGACCGTCCGTGCGGCGCTGCCGTACGTGGCGCTGACGGCGGAGCCGGGGATCCTGCGCGGGCGCCGGTTCGGCAACCTCGTCCTGGTGGCCGGCCACCGGCCGCTCCCCTCGGAGGAGCTGGGCCACCGTGCGCACCGCGACCCGGCGATGGCCCGGATGCTGGAGGGCGAGGACCTGGACCGCTTCACCTCCGGTCGCGCGCCCGTCCGCGACGCGGACGCGGTCGACTCCCCCGCCCCGCCGGACGACGTGTTCTGAACCCGCCACGAAATTCCGACACAAGTGGCCGGGACCGGACAATGATCTCCTCCGAGGCTCCCGTACCTCCTACCGTGGCCCCATGCGAGTCTCCCCCGAGCTTCACGTCGGCACCGAGGTCCCCCGAGCACGGAAGGCGGAGCGGCCTCCCCTGCTGTGGCTCCACATCGTCGGCGCGTGGACCGTCGCCGCCGTCGGGGTCGCACTGGTCGGGGCCGTGATCCTGTGGTTCCTGGGCTTCCCGGAGATCAACCGCCCCGAGGAGATCGCCGTATCCGCCCTGGACGGGATCGCGGCCCGCGCGTTCGCCGTCGTCGCCGGATTCAGCGGTATCGCGCTCCTGGTGATCGCCTACCACCGGCAGCGGAACAACGACCAGGAGAACCTGAGAGCCCGGAAGGCGGCCGAGCGGGAGGACCTCAAGCTCTTCAACGACCGCTTCACCGACGCCTACACGGAACTCGGCGGTGAGCAGGCCGCGGTCAGGCTGGGAGCCGTCCACGCCCTGGCCCACCTGGCCGACGACGCCCCCGACCACGCGCTCAGACAGACGTGCGTCGACGTCCTCTGCGCCTACCTGCGCATGCCCTACGATCCCGAGCCCCCGCCGCTCCCGGAGGACGCCCCCGAGTCCCTGGTCGAGGAGCACCACGCCAGGCGGGCGCGGTTCGCCTCCTTCCGGGAGGTCCGCCACAGCATCGTCCGCGTCATCGGTGGGCGCCTCCAGGACCCGGACGGGCCCTGGCAGGGCCACACCTTCGACTTCGGCGGCGTCGTCTTCGACGGCGGCAGCCTCCGGGGAGCGGTCTTCTCCCGGGGAACGGTGAACTTCAACGGCGCGCGGTTCGTCGGCGGGGAGTTCGACCTCCGCTACACGCGGTTCACCGGAGCCAGGGTTTCCTTCCGCAGGGCGGACTTCACCGGTGGAACGGTCAACTTCCGCCACGCGCGCTTCCAGGCGGGCAGGGCGGACTTCTACCGTGCGCGCTTCCGGGGGAGCCGTGTGCTGTTCCACGACGCCCTGTTCGGTGAGAAGACCTCCCTCTTCGTGGAGGCGAGATTCGACGGGGGGAGCGTGGAGTTCGCCAAGGACGGCGAGGAGGAGGCGGTCGGGGCGCCTCCCCCCGGGCTGTCGGACGCCGCGGCCCGGGGTGCCCCGGGGGTGGCGGTGCTCCCGGAGCCGTGGAGCCGCCCGGAGGGCGCGTACTCCGGAGGGAGTACGCCGACGGCCGAAGATCAGCCCTGAGGACGACGCGCTGCCCCGAGGTGCTGCCCGTACTGTCAGTGGTGTGGCAGCACTACTCCCGCGCCCCACGCGCACCGACTCCTGGATCACCCTGGCACTGCTGGTCCTGTCCATGGGCAGCACGCTCGTGAGGGAGTGGGTCGTTCCCGTCCCCACGGACCGCGAACTCTGGCCGTGGGGGTGCGTCCTGATCCTGGCGGCGTGCCTGCCGCTCCTGTGGCGGACCGCCTTCCCCCGCGCGGTGGGCCTGGTCTCGGTCACCTCCGCGACCGTCTACTACCCCCTGGGCTTTCCCGACGGCATGGTCATGGTGTGCACCGCCGTCACGCTCTACGCCCTGGTCCGCCGGGGGTACCGCGTGTTCGGGTGGACGCTGGGCATCGGCCAGTTCGTCGCGGTCAACGCCTACGAGCTGTGGGCGGTCGGCAGTTACCGCTTCGAGGCGGTCGGCATGGTGGCGTGGGTCCTGCTGCTGCTGTGCACGGGCGAGGTCGTGCGCTGGCGCCAGGAGTACCTGCGGGCCGACCGGGAGCGTGCGGCCGAGGCCGGCCGCACGCGGGAGGAGGAGGTGCTCCGCCGGGCGTCGGAGGAGCGCGTCCGGTTGGCCCGCGACGTGCACGACACCGTCGCGCACAACATCTCCCTGATCAACGTGCAGGCCGGCACCGCCCTGTACCTGATCGAGACCGAACCCGAGCTCGCCGCGGAGGCCCTGGCCACCATCAAGCAGACCAGCAAGGACACCTTGACCGAGCTTCGCGGGATGCTCGGCGTCCTGCGCGCCGTGGACGAGGCCGCGCCGAGGTCCCCGGTCCCCGGGCTCGACCGGGTCGGCGAACTGGCCGAGGGCACGCGGGGGGCGGGACTCGACGTGGACGTCGAGATCACCGGTGCTCACAGGCAGCTGCCCGTGAGCACCGACTCCGCCGCCTACCGCACCGTGCAGGAGGCGCTCACCAACGTGGTGCGCCACTCCGGTGCGACGAGCGTCCGGGTCCGGATCGAGTACGGGGCGTCGTCCCTGATGGTCGAGGTGAGGGACGACGGACGCGGCACGGTCGGACCGCCGGTACCCGGCAACGGCATCACCGGAATGCGCGAACGGGCCGCGCTGGTGGGCGGCACGGTGGACGCGGGCCCTGTGGAGGGTGGAGGATTCCGGGTGCGGGCGCGGCTGCCGGTGGGGCGCTCCGAGCCCGGCCGACCGGATGCCGCTCCGCAGGACGTGCGCGACACGTCCGGCACCGACGAAACGAGGACACCGTGATCAGGGTGCTGCTCGCCGACGACCAGGCCCTGGTGCGCGCGGGTTTCCGCGCGCTGCTGGACAGCGCACCCGACATCGAGGTGGTCGCCGAGGCCCGTGACGGCGAGGAGGCCGTTCGGCTGACCCGCGCGGAGCGCCCCGACGTGGTCCTGATGGACATCCGCATGCCCGGAGTGGACGGCCTGGCCGCCACCGAGCGCATCCTCGCGGACCGCGACCTGTCGGGGACCAGGATCGTCATCCTCACCACGTTCGACCTGGACGAGTACATCTTCGAGGCTCTGCGCGCCGGGGCCAGCGGGTTCCTGGTCAAGGACACCGAGCCCCGTGACCTGTTGCAGGCGGTGCGGGTCGTGCACGGCGGCGAGGCGCTGCTGTCACCGGGGATCACCCGGCGGCTGATCGCCGACTACGCCCGCCGCCCACCCGACGCGCCGGAGCCGTCGGTCCGCCTGAACGGGCTCACCGACCGCGAGCGCGAGGTGGTCGCGCTGGTCGGGGGCGGCCTGTCCAACGAGGAGATCGCCGCCCGCCTGGTGGTCAGCCCGGCCACCGCCAAGACCCACGTGAGCCGCTCCATGGTGAAGCTGGGCGTGCGGGACCGCGCGCAGCTGGTCGTCATCGCCTACGAGACGGCCCTGGTCACGCCGCGGTGGAGCCAGGGCACCTGACCGCGCCGACCCCGGCCTCCCCCCACGGGACGCCGGGGTCGCCCCGGGGTCCTCCCCTACACCCACGGAAGCAGCCACCGGACCGCGCGTACCCCCGAGGAGGGTCGCCGGGAGCCCCCGCCGGGACGATGTGCCGGCCGTGACCGTCGTCGGATGCTTGGCGTGTTCCCACCGCCGATCGCGAGGCCCGACGATGCTCGAAGACCCTCTTCTCCTTGCGCGGCTCCAGTTCGCGCTGACCTCCGCCACGCACTACATGTTCGTGGCGCTGACGCTCGGGCTGGCCCCGTACATCCTCACCACCCAGTTCCTGTCCGCCCTGCGCGGTGACCGTTCGCGGATGACCGCCGTGCGCTTCTGGGGCGGCCTGTACCTCGTCAACTACGGCATGGGCATCCTGTCGGGCCTGGTGATGGAACTTCAGCTCGCCCTCAACTGGAGCGGCCTCCACGAGACGTTCGGCTACACGTTCGCGGCGCCGCTGGCCCTGGAGACGATGACCGCGTTCTTCATCGAGTCCACGTTCCTCGGGCTGTGGATCTTCGGATGGGACCGGATGGGCCGGTGGACGCACCTCGCCTGCTTCGCCGTGGTCACCGTGACGGCGTACGCCTCGGCGTGGTGGGTGCTGGTCTCCAACGGGTTCCTGCGCAACCCGACCGGATTCGAGATGGTGGACGGTGTCGCGCAGCTGACCGACCCGGTCGCCCTGATGACGAACCCCGCCGCCACGATGGCGTTCGGGCACATCGTCAGCAGCGCCATGACGGTCGGCGCCCTGGTGGTCGCCGCGACCAGCGCCTACCACCTGGTGCGGCGCGACGACCCGCACGGGATCTTCCGGCGCGGCATCCGCTACGCCGCGATCGTCATGAGCGTCGTACCGATGTTCGTCGTGGTCTTCGGCGGCATCCAGTTCGAGCTCTTCGGACAGGCCCCGCCCACCAGCGGGCTCACCTACACCGCCGAGGAGATCGAGGCGATCGAGGCCGCCTCCCCCGGCGGCCCGCTCCTCAACGGCGTCAACGCGACCGCCGACGTGCTCATGATGGGCCTGTGGGCGGTGCTGTTCTTCCTCGGCCCGATCATGCTGCTGGTCTGGCCCTTCGGCGGACTCGACCGGTGGCGGTGGTTCCTCGCCCCGCTGGTCGTCACCCCCTTCGCCCCCTACCTGGCGAGCGTCGGCGGCTGGGTGTACCGCGAGACCAACCGGCAGCCGTGGACGGTGGTGCACCACCTGACCACCGCCGACGCGGTGACTCCCATGTCGCCGGGCGCGGCCGTCGCCTCCTTCACCTTCTTCACCGTCGCGTTCGCGGTCCTGGCGGCCGTCACCTACTGGCTCCTGGTGCGGTATGCCCGGCGCGGCCCCGGGGGCGGACCCCTCGCGGAGCGCCGCGAGGAGCCCGAGGAGCCCGCCGACCCCGTCCACACGTTCTGACACAGGGAGACTCTCAGCCATGGACGTCCTGTCCCTCGCATCCTCAGCGCTCCTCGCCGCGTTCGTCGTGGGCTACTTCGTCCTCGCCGGGTCCGACATCGGCCTGGGCATGCTGATGCCGCACGTGGCGCGCGGACCAGGCCAGCGCCGACACGTGGTCTCCGCGATCGCCCCCTACTTCCTCGCCTCGGAGGTGTGGCTGGTCGCCGCCGCCGGGGTCCTGGCCGGCCTGTTCCCCGTGTTGGAGCACCACGTGGTCGCCGGGCTGTGGCCAGTGCTCACCGCCCTGCTCGCCGGATGGCTGGTCCGCGACGCCGGGTTGTGGCTGCGCGCACGTGTGGACCGGGCCCTCTGGCGCCTGGTCTGCGACTCCGCGATCGTCGCGGGCAGCTGGACGGTCGCGGTGACGTGGGGTCTGACGGTCTCGGGGCTGCTCGCCGGCGGCCTCACGGCCAGTGCGTTCACCGTGCTGTGCACCGCCGTGGTGGTGGCCCTGTTCGCCCTGCGCGGGGCGGCCTTCGGTGCGGAGCGGCTGGTGGGCCCCGTGGACGCGGAGAGCGCGGACGTGGCGGCCCGGGTCACCCGACCGCTGGCGCGGACGGCTCTGGGCGCGACGGTGAGCGCCGCTGCCGCGGCCCTCCTCCCCGGCGGTCCGGAGCCCTCGTCGGCGGCGCTCGCCGTGGTCCTCGCGGTGGTGCTCGCGGCAGCGTTGGCGGCGACCAGCGGACTGGCGGGGCCGATGCTGTCGCGCCACACGTCGGCACTGGCCATCGCCGTGCCGGGGCTCCTGGTCGCGGTGGCGGCGCAGCTCCCGTCGTCCCCGGTGCCGGTCGGGACCGGGGCGTTCGTCTGGATGACCCTCCTGCCCGCAATTCCGGTCATGCTCATAGGCCAGGTCTGGCTTTACCGAATAACACGCCGCCCAGCGGTCGAGGCGACCTTCTTCGCCTGACCCTGTGAGCCGCGGCTTCCCAGTTCGACCCGGGTGGGCCGGCCCGGAACGCAGACGGAGGGCGCCCGGTCACGTGTTGGCAGGGTTCTCGTCGCGGATTGGGAAAGCCGTGGACGGGGCACGCCAGGTTCCGGGAAGCACGCCCGCGGCGCCCCTCCTGTCCTGGGAGGATTCCCGGCGTGATCGCGCGCGGGCGCTGCCGAGCCCCGAGGAGTGACTGTGACCCACCCCCTGATCACCGTCCCTGACCTGAGCGGATGCAGCTGCGGTTCGGGCTGCGGCTGTGGCTGCCAGAGCGGCGGATCCTGCAGCTGCGGCGGCAACTGCTCCTGAGTCCCACCCCCCGCCGACGGGCCGCCCCTCCCCTTGGGGGCGGCCCGCACCTTTCGCTTCCCCTGGCCCCACACCCCGAGAGATCGCGACAAGGCGCGACACCGGGTATACGCTGTGTCACTACGTGAGGCTGCGTATCCACCCATCGGGGGAGATCAGCGATGTCGCCGTTCGCCAGACCAGCGCCACGGAGGGGAAACCTCTCAGAGCACGCGCGGCTGCTCCAGTGCGTGCAGGGCATCCAAGAGCGCTCCGTCCGAGCGGTCCCCTGGGAGCCGGACACGGTCGGCATCCCGGACGCCGGCTCCGACAGCGCCCTCGCCCGGATCAACGACGTCGCCTTCTACGCCAACGCCCGTGCCGAGGTGGCCGCGCTGGCGGGCGTCTGCGCCGGCCTGCTGCGACTGCACCGACCCGAGGAGCGGGACGAACCGGGCCGGCACCACTGCCGGGCCTGCCGCCTGCCCTGGCCCTGCCCCACCTTCGGCGAACTGGCCCGCCTCCTGAGCTGACCGGGGCCGAACGGGCGTCGCCCGCCGACGCCGGGGCGCGATCCGACGTCGACGGGCGACGGTCCTCTCACCTGCCGTCCGCTGACGACCGGCGACCGAACCGCCGGACGCCCTCACCGGGCCAGGTATAGGCAGAGGTTAATACTGGAACACGTTCTACCGCAAGCCCTGAATGCAAGACACCTACAGACAGGACCGGCCTCTCGACCAATCCCTGCCACGGTGGAACATGATCTACCCAAGGGCGCGTCGACGGCAGGGGCGGGTACCCAACGGATCAGGGGACCACGGCAGACCCCTTCCGGGGCGGCACAGGAAACGGGGCGGAACCCGGTGGAGGCGAGGGCGCCGGGGCGACGCGGGCCCGGCAGGGGCCGAAGATCCACAGGGCCGTCGAGGGGCGCGAACGCGAACCGGCACCGCGACGGTGCCGCTCCCCCGCCGAACGCGGGGGGCGGCCAGGCCCAGGGGCGGGGGACAGCCCCTGGGACCGACCGCGGGGGCGGCAAGGCGCAGCGACCCGGAAACCGCCGAGAGTAGTGCCCTCCCCGTGCGCCGAGGCGCGCCCTGCACCACTGACGTTAACGATTCAGCGGTAACACCAACAACCTCCATCAGATAACCGGAACGTCTCGATTTTTTCCGGCCATATCAGGAGGCACACGCTGAACTGCGGTGACACAGAGCCACACCTCCGTTTCGCTCCCGAAACCCCAGAAATCACAGAGCTAACGGGAGCCCCAGTGGGGGCCGCCACGATCCCACGAGGCGGGCCCCACCGACAAAAGGCCGACATCCACAAAACCGGGAATGGAAACAATCCGTGACTTCTCCCGGAAAGGTTGCACGGGGTTGCGTTTCCCGGTCCGGGCAAGTCGAATGCGTCCCGGGGCAGCCGCCCGGGGCGCGCTCAACTTATTCGCATGGCCAGCAGATAGGCGGAGGGGCTGTCCGCGTCAACGATATCGGTGACTCTCCACACCTGCCCTCCCACACTGAAGACATCTCCCACGTGGACGTCGATCATGGGCGTGGGGCGCCACTCCTTCGGGCCGCCGATCTTGGCCACCGGTCGGCCGTCATCGTCGATCCAGAAGCTCCCCCCACCGACCGGACCGCCCGCGAAGCGGTCGTTCCGGCCGTAACTGATCTTCTCCTGCGCGCCGACTTCGTGAACCACAGTGGATTCAGTCCCAACCGTCTCGGATTCTGTTGAAAACGCAGCCATGTTAACGCGGCCAGGGCAATTGCGCATGGCGATTTCGCGTCCGGCCAACGCTTCAGAAGAATAGCTGACAAAGGTAATGCGCGGGCCGGGACCAAAGTCCCGACCCGCGCAGGAAACCGTCCCCGCCTGAATTCTCAGTCCCGGTCGGCCGTACCCCGCCCGCCCTTGAGCCGGCCCACCAGCGTCTCGAACGCCGAGCTGAAGGGGTGGTCGTGCACCATGTACGTCCACGTCATCGACGGGCGCTTGACGCCGACCCCGCTGACGTCGAGCTCGCCGTCCTCGGCCTCCAGCCCCTCGAAGCTCTCCGCCGCACGGGCGCGCGCTTCGTCCAGGAACCCCTTGAACACCGGCACCGCGTCGCGGTTGAACTCGTCCAGGGGGTCGCGGCGTCCGAGGAACCGGAGGTGGATGCCCTCCCGCAGCTCCGCCAGGAACGCGTTGTGGTCGGTCCAGCCCCGGTCCAGGTGGTAGAGGGTGATGAGCCTGGCCGCCTGGGCGACCTTCTGCTCGCCCACCTCGTCCACCAGCTCCGCGTGCTGCTTCTTGCGGTCCAGCCTGACGTGCCGGTCGCCCTGGTCCCCGGTCAGGACCATCTCGCGGTGTTCCAGGACCACGTCGCGCTGGACGTCGATCAGCTGGTTGTACCGCCAGGTGTTGCGGTGGATCTCCAGGAGCTGGCCCTCGGCGATCCGCTGGGCGTGGTCGACCATGTGCAGCCAGCCCGCGTCGGTGATCTCGCCCTCGGCCGTGGTCTCGTACCCCGTCGTGTCGGGGGCGTTGTTCACCACCAGGTCGTCGTCCATGCTGACGAAGAAGATGGAGTCGCCGGGGTCGCCCTGACGGCCCGCGCGCCCGCGCAGCTGCCCGTCCAGGCGGCTGCTGGGGTAGCGGCCGAAGCCCATCACGTACAGGCCGCCGGTCTCCACGACCCGCTCGCGGTCACCCATGTCGCTGCCGCCCAGCCGGATGTCGGTTCCGCGACCTGCCATCTGGGTGGACACGGTGACGGCGCCGTGGGTGCCCGCCTCCGCGATGATCGACGCCTCGTCGGCGTCGTTCTTGGCGTTGAGGACCACGCAGTCCAGACCGGCGTCGCGCAGGCGACCGGCGAGCAGTTCGGACTCCGCCACGTCCTGGGTGCCGATGAGGATCGGCCGGCCGGTCTTGTGCACCTCCTCCGCCTTCGCGATGAGGGCGTCCTCCTTCTCCTCGCGCGTGGCGTACAGGCGCGTGCCGTGGTCCTCCCGGACGTTCGGCTTGTTGGAGGGGATGACCGCCACCTCCAGCTCGTAGAACTCGCGGAGCTGCTCGGCCACGGCCATCGCGGTACCGGTCATTCCTCCGCGCGTGGGATAGCGGAGCACGAGCGACTGGACAGTGATGGAGTCCAGGACCTCGCCGGTCTCGCTGGCGGCGACCTTCTCCTTGGCCTCGACCGCGGCCTGGAGCCCGTCCGGCCAGCGCTGGAGCAGGGCGATGCGGCCCCGGGACTCGTTGATGAGCCGGACCTCGCCGTCGCGCACCACGTAGTGGACGTCGCGCTGGAGCAGGACGTGCGCGTGCAGAGCCAGGTTGACCTGGGGGAGGATCGACGTGTCGTCCTCGGAGTACAGGTCGACCCCGCCCAGTGCCTTCTCGACCGCGTCGATGCCGGTATCGGTGAGCTGGACGTTGCGTCCCTCTGCGTCGATCTCGAAGTGCAGGCGGGGCTTGAGCGCGCGGACGACGTCCGCCATCTCCACGTCGGCGGCCACGCTCTCGGCGGCCCCGGCGAGGACCAGCGGAACGCGGGCCTCGTCGACCAGAACCGAGTCGGCCTCGTCGATGATCGCGATGTTGGGCGGCGGTACGACCCGGTCGTCGATGTCGGTGACCATCCGGTCGCGCAGGACGTCGAAGCCCAGCTCGCTGACGGCCGCGTAGGTGACGTCGCAGGTGTAGGCGGCGCGGCGCTCCTCCGGGGTGGAGTCCTCGGTGATCCACCCGACGGTGACACCGAGCATGTCGTAGACGGGGCGCATCCACTCGGCGTCGCGCCGGGCCAGGTAGTCATTGACGCTCAGGAGGTGCACGCGCTGGCCGCGCAGTGCGAACCCGGCCGCGGCGAGGGTCCCGGCGAGTGTCTTGCCCTCACCCGTCGCCATCTCCGCGACGTGGCCGTCGAGCAGCGCCATGACACCCAGGAGCTGCACGTCGAAGGGGCGCTCGTCCAGTGTGCGCCGGGCGGCCTCGCGGCCGACGGCGCACAGCGACACGAGGTCGTTGCGATCGTAGGGGAGTTCGGCGTTGCCGAGTTCGATGGCCTTCTCCGTCAACTCGGCGTCGCCGAGCTCACGCAGACCATCCTCCTCGGCCTCGATCGCCGACAGGAGCTTGGTATAAGGCCGCAGGTCCACCGCACCGGGCTTGCCCAGTAGGCGGCGGACGCTTTCCGCCATTCGTCCGAACACCACCACAGGGTAACGCCGCACACAACCCCTCGGAGAACCCCGGGCGCCCGTATACCGGGCCGGACGGGTCGATCCGGCTCTCGGACGGGTCGCCCGGACCTCAGACGAGCTGGCGCTTCGTGCGCTGGCGGGCCTCGACGGCCATGGCGTGCTTGACGAGGGTCACCAGCACCCGGACGACGGACTGTTTGTCGCGGGCGTCGCAGTAGACGACGGGGACCTCCGGGGGCAGGTCGAGTGCGTCGCGCAGCTCCTCGGCGGTGTAGGGGGCCTCGGGGTCGAACTCGTTGACGGCGACGACGAAGGGCAGCCTGTACTGGCGCTCGAAGTAGTCGAGTGCCTGGAAGGTGTCCTCCAGGCGGCGCGTGTCGGCCAGGATCACGGCGCCCAGCGCACCGCGGACCAGGTCGTCCCACATGAACCAGAAGCGCTGCTGTCCCGGGGTGCCGAACAGGAACAGGGTCAGGTCGGTGTCCAGTGAGATGCGCCCGAAGTCCATCGCGACGGTGGTGCTCGTCTTGTTCGGGGTGTGGGAGAGGTCGTCGACACCGGCGCTGGCGGCGGTGACCGCGGCCTCGGTACGCACGGGAGGGATCTCCGAGACAGCGCCGACGAACGTGGTCTTCCCGACCCCGAAGCCCCCGGCGATGATGATCTTGGTGGACAGCTCGGTGGGTGCGTGGACGTTGTTCGTGCTGTTGGCTGGATCGATCACAGTTAGTCCTAGCGAGAGTGCCGGGCCAGTACGGACGATGCGGCTCACAGGGCCCGGTCCTGAGGGGTGCGGCACTCCCGGGGTCCGAACCGTCACGGGAGGTGTCGCTCCTGGAACCTAACACCGCAAGGGCACCGGAGACGGCGTTTCGGGACAGTGGTGCAAGAGACCACATTCCCGACGGTGCAGGCCCTGCCGTCGCCAAGGCAGCAGGAACGGCCACGGGCGCTCGGGGCTCCCCGTGGCGGTGAGTCTTCTTCCCGAAACTCACCGTGATCAGGTAAGCACAGACTTCTACCCCGGAAGGTCGACTTTACGACATTGCGAGCGGCCATTTTCGGCCGCTTTCGGCCGCGTCGATCCCTGTGCGGCACCGCCCCCGGAGTCTACGGTGGAGGGCAGGGCCCCCGCGCCACAACGCGGTCGCGGTACGGACTCCTGGCACGAGGACGCGACCGCCCGCGGGAGCCCCCGCGGCGCCCCGGGGCGGGCGACCACGCACCGACGTCCCGCTCTTCGACGTCGGTCCGGTCGACACCTCAGGTCGGCGTTCCGGCGCCCCACCGGCCCACAACCGTCCACGTGGGCCGGTGGAGGCTGGCTGCCCCGCCCACGCGACCCCGCCGGCCCTGCCGTGAACGGGCTCCGCGGACCCCGGCGCCTCCCACACGCCGCGGGACCGGGTACGGGCACGGCGCGGGCCGACCACGGCTTCCCCACGGTCCTGCCAGGGCCGGGGCCGGGGCCCCTCCCCCGGGTTGGCCGTAGGATGGGCTCGCCCTCCCCGCGCCGGACCAGCACGTGCGCACACGCGCCCGCGTCCGGCCGAGGGCGAGCCACCCGAAACGACCCTCCCAAGGGAGCCGAGAACCCCACATGTCCGATCAGCGCGTCGTCCGTCCCACTCCCATCAGCGGTTTCCCCGAGTGGACCCCACAGGTCCGGGCCGTGGAGCAGCGCTGGCTGGACCATATCCGCGCCGGGTTCGAGTCCTTCGGCTTCGCGTCGGTGGAGACCCCCTCGGTGGAGAACCTGGACGTGCTGACGGCCAAGGGCGAGACCTCCCAGGAGGTCTACACCCTGCACCGGCTCCAGGCCGACGCCAAGGACGACTCCGACTCGCGGCTGGGGCTGCACTTCGACCTCACCGTGCCGTTCGCCCGGTACGTCGCCCAGCACTTCAACGAGCTGACGTTCCCGTTCAAGCGCTACCAGATGCAGCGCGTCTGGCGGGGTGAGCGGCCGCAGGAGGGGCGCTTCCGCGAGTTCACGCAGTGCGACATCGACGTCATCAACGTCGACTCCGTCCCCCTGCACTTCGACGCCGAGCTCCCCCGTATCGTCCACCGGGTGCTCAGCGGGCTCGACATCCCCGCGTGGACGCTCAACGTCAACAACCGCAAGGTGCTCCAGGGCTTCTACGAGGGGCTGGGGGTCAAGGACCCGGTCGCCGTGATCCGCGCCGTCGACAAGCTCCACAAGATCGGTGACGGCGGCGTGCGGGACATCCTCCTGACCGAGGGCCTCAGCGGGGAGCAGGCCGACGCGTGCCTCGCCCTGGCGCACGTCAAGGGGTCGGGCGAGGACGTCGCCGCACGCGTGCGGGAGCTCGGCGTCGCCTCCGACCTGCTCGACGAGGGCCTCGACGAACTCGTCTTCGTCATGGACGACCTCGCCGACCTGCCCGAGGGCGCCGTGGTCGCCGACCTGTCCATCGCCCGCGGTCTGGACTACTACACCGGCACCGTCTACGAGGCCTCCTTCGACGACGACCCCGGTTACGGCAGCATCTGCGCGGGCGGGCGGTACGAGAACCTCGCCGGACAGTTCATCCGCCGGAAGCTGCCCGGGGTCGGTATCTCCATCGGCCTCACCCGCATCTTCGCCAAGCTCGTCGCCGAGGGGCGGATCGGGGAGGGGCGGACCTGCCCCACCGACGTGATGGTCGTGGTGCCCGACGCCGAACGCCGCCGGGACGCCCTGCGCACCGGTGAGCAGCTGCGCGCCCGCGGGTTCAACACCGAGGTGTTCCACTCCACCGCCAAGGTCGGCAAGCAGATCCAGTACGCGTCCAAGAAGGGCATCCCCTTCGTGTGGTTCCCCCCGTTCGACACCGACGGCGGCCACGAGGTGAAGGACATGGGGTCGGGCGTCCAGGGACCGGCCGACCCCGGCACCTGGTCCCCTGAACCCTCCGTGTCGGACAGCGCAGGGTAGTCGACCCGTAGCACCTGATCGACCGTCATGGGCGGTTTCCGGCTGCTCGTGCCGGAACCGGCCATTGGCGAGACAGCCCTGGCCGCCGGGTGCCAGACTGGGAACGGCTTTCTCCGCGTCGACGCGCCCCCCGGGCGCGGCCCGCGGGCCGATTCGGAGTCCTACTGATCGAGGCCATGTCTCATCCTCGCCACAACCTGCCCCTGTCCGCCGGCGAGTTCATCAGGTTCGTCGGACGCGAGCGCGACATCGTCGACCTGAGCCGTCTCCTCAACACCGCCAGGATGGTCACCCTGACCGGAACCGGCGGCATCGGTAAGACGCGCCTCGCCCTGCACCTGGCCGAGCGCGTCATGCGCCGGTTCCCCGACGGCGTCCGCTTCATCGACCTCAGCGAGGCCTCCACCCACGACCAGGCGCTGCGCACGGTGGCCAACAGCCTCCAGGCGGTGGAGGACGACGAGCGCACGATGACCGACGCCATCATCACGTCGCTGCGCACCCGCGACCTCCTGCTCCTCCTCGACACCTGTGAGCACGCCGTGGGGCCGATGGCCCAGCTGTGCCAGGCGGTTCTGCGCGACTGCCCCCGGGTGCGGATCCTGGTCACCAGCCGCCAGCCCCTGCACGTGGCCCAGGAGAGCATCTGGCGGGTGCCCCCGCTGTCCCTGCCCGCACGCGCCACGCCCACCGACCCGTACGCGGCCGATCCGGCTCCCATCCCCCGCCGCGACACCCAGCGCTACGAATCGGTGCGCCTGTTCGTCACCCGCGCGCACGCCGCCCGCGCGGGGTTCGAGATGACCAGGGAGAACTCCGGCTACATCGCGGAGATCTGCCGGATGCTGGACGGTATGCCCCTGGCGATCGAACTGGCGGCGGCCAGGGTGCGGGTGCTGTCGGTCCAACAGATCCTGCGGCGGCTCGACGACCGGTTCCAGCTCCTGACCAGTGACGGCTCCGGGGACCTGCCCCCGCGCCAGCGCACCCTGCGCGCGGTGCTGGAGTGGAGCCACGACCTGCTGTCCGAACCGGAGCGGCTCCTCCTGCACCGGCTGTCGGTCTTCTCCACCTGGTACCTGGAGACCGCCGAGGACGTGTGCTCCGGCGAGGGCGTCGACTCCGCCGACATCCTGCCGCTGCACTTCTCCCTGCTGGACAAGTCGCTGGTGGTGATGGACACCGAGATCGACGGCACCGCGCACTACCGGCTCACCGAGACGGTGCGCGCCTACGCCGCGGAGCGCCTGGCCGAGGACGGCGACCTCGACGCGCGCTGGGAACGCTACCTCCGCTTCTCCGTCGCCCGCCTGGAGGAGTGGGCCAAGAGCTTCTGCGCGCCGCTGGCGTGGGGTGAGCGGCTGTCGTACCTGAGGTTGCTCGACCACCACCGGGAGAACCACGCCCGGATGGTGGAGTGGGCGCTCTCGCAGGGACGCGTGGACGACGCCCTGAGGGTGTGTGTGGCGCTCCGCCCGTACTGGATGGTGCGCGACCTGGCCTCCGAGGGGAGCCGCGTCCTGGTGCGGGTCCTGGCCGCGGACCCCGACGCCCAGTCGCCGGCCCTGCGGGCACGCGCCCTCGCCCTCCACGCGGAGCTGCGTCTGGACCTGGACCCCGCCCCGCGCGTGTCCACACTCGCCCAGTGCGCGCTGGAGGCGGCCCGGGCCTGCCGGGACGCGGGGGGCGCGGCCTCCGCCCTCACGACCATGGCCGCACTGGCCCTGCGGACGGGCCGTCTGGAGGAGTCGCTGGAACACGCCGAACGCGCCGGGGGGTGGGCCGAGCGGATCGACGACCCGATCACCGAGGGGACGACGCTCGGTGTGCTGGCACAGGTGGCCCGGCGCAACGGGGAACCCGACCTGGCCGTCGCCCACCTGGAGCACGGCATCACGTTGGCGGAGAGCCTGGACGACCGCTGGAGCGTGGCCCGCGGCCTGCACGGGCTGGGCACGATCGCCGCGGAGCGCCGGGACTTCGCACGGGCGCGCGAGCTGTTCACCGAGGCACTGTCGGTCTTCGGCGAGTTGGAGGCCGCTCCTGCCACCGCGCACTGCGCGCGGGACCTGGGCCGCCTGTTCCTGGCCGGGGGCGAGCCCCTCCGTGCGCGTGAGCCGCTGTCGACGTGTCTTCGGGTGAGCTTCACGTCCGGGCAGCGGATCGCGGTGGCCCGTGCGCTGGAGGCGCTGGCCGAGCTGGCCCTGGCCGAGGACGAGGCCGAACGGGCCGCCGCCCTGGCGGGTGTGGCCGCCGGCCTGCGCACCTCCCTGGACCGGCCCTCGGCGGAGACGCTGCGGCTCCGCTCCACCGTGGAGCGCCTCGTGGGCGGGGCCCGGACGTCCGAGGCCTGGAACGCCTGGCGGTCGCTGCCCCTGGAACAGGTGCGCGACCGGGCGCTCGCCTTCCCCCGGCCGCCGACCCCGTCGGCGTCGGGGCCGGAGTCGCTGACACCCCGGGAGCGCGAGATCGCCGATCTCGCCGAACGCGGCCTGTCCAACCGGGAGATCGCCGAACGGTTGACCATCAGTCAGGCCACAGCAGCCCGACATATAGCGAACATCTTCAGAAAACTCTCCATTTCGTCCAGGACGCAGTTGACCGGTTGGGCTGCTCCCCTGGACGGTGGCTGAGAGGGCTCCGATCGCCCGGTAGCACTTGCACAGTGCGCGTGCACCCGCTAAGACAGAAACCCCGACCACCACCACCCTTCTCGATGACGCACCCCTTGCCTACCGCCCCCTCAGCCCTGGTGAGGAACCCCCGACCGCCCCTACCTGTGAAGGCCATGGCACCTTTGACCGCGCCCGCGCGGCACAACCTCCCACGACCGGGCACCGGCTTCGTCGGCCGCGAACGGGACCTGAGCGACCTGCTCCGCCTGCTCGGCTCCAGCAGGTCCGTCACCCTGTGCGGAACCGACGGCATGGGCAAGACCCGGCTGGCGCTGCGCGTGGCCGAGCAGTCGACCGTCTCGTTCCCCGACGGGGTGTGGCTCGCCGACCTCACCGACGCGCACACGACGCTGGAGGTCTACGCGCGGGTCTGCGCCGCGGTGGGCGTGATCGAGGAACCCGGACAGCCGCTGTCGGCCACGGTGGCCGAGGCCCTGCGCTCCCGGCGCCTCCTGCTGGTGCTGGACTCCTGCGAACACGTCCCTGGCCAGGTGAAGGAGGTCGGCGAGGCCCTGCTGGCCGCCTGCCCGGCGCTCTGTATCCTCCTCACCAGTGAGGAACCCGTCCGCCTCTCGGGCGGGACCGTGTGGCGGATGACCCCGATGGCGCTCCCGGTGGCCGCGCGCAACGCGCCGCCGCCGGATCCCGCGACGTCCGACGCGGTCCGGCTGTTCCTCGACCGCGCCAGGGCACGGGACCCCCGCTTCTCGGCCACGCCGGAGGAGCTGGAGACCGTGGCGGTGGTGTGCGACCTGACGGGCGGGGTGCCGCTGGGGATCGAGGTGCTCGGCGCCCTCGCACCCGTCGTCGGTCCCGATGCGCTCGCGGCGGGCCTGCGCGCCCACCTGGCCTCGCCCGAGTTCCAACCGGGTCCCGGACAGGCGATCTCCCGCAGCCAGGTGCTGCCGCTGGTGCTGGACTACGTGTACCGGAACCTGTCGGAGGCCGAGCAGGTGCTGCTGCGCCGCCTGGCGGTCTTCCGGGGCTGGGACCTCGAACTCGCCGAGCAGGTGTGCGCGGACGACTCCCTGCCGGAGTCGGCCGTCCTGGACCTGCTGACGTCGCTGCTGGACCGCTCGCTGATCACCGTGACCGGCGAGTTCGAGGGCCGTGTGCGCTACAGGCTCCCGGAGGCGGTGCGCAGCTTCGCCGCCGGGCGCCTGGTCGCCGCGGACGAGGCCGACCTCTACCACGAACGCCTGCTGGACCGGATGCTGCGCCTGGTCGAGGACCTGGGCCGCAAGCTGGAGTCGAGCCGGCCGATGCCCTGGAGCGAGCGCGACGCGGGACGCCAGAGGGTGATCGCCGAGTACGACACCCTGCGTTCGCTGTTGCGCTGGACCCTGTCGCGCGGTGCGGCGGAGTCCGGGCTCCGGCTGTGCGTGAGCCTGGTCGCGCACTGGGTGAGCCACCAGTCCCACGCCGAGGGCGCGCACTGGATGGACCGGCTGCTGGAACTGGAGGAGTCGGGCAAGGCCCCCTCACGGGCGCGGGCCCTCGTCGCACGGGCACAGCTGGCGCGGGTGCGGCGCGACCACGGTCTGGCCGTGTCGCTGGGCGAGGAGGGGCTGCGGCTGTGCCGCGAGGCCGGGGACGACGCGTTCGTGCGCACCGCTCTCAACCTGCTGGCCCTGGTGGAGGTGCGCGACCACGTGTCGGACCAGGCCGCGGTGCGGGTGGAGGAGGCGCTGAGACTGTGCCGGGAGACCGGTGACCAGTGGGGCGAGGCGATCGCCCTGGGCACCCGTGCCGCCCTTGTCGCCCAGCAGGGCGACTATCTGACGGCGGACCACCACTACAACGCGGCGCTGACCCTCCTGCGGGGTATCGACCACCGGTGGGGTGTAGGTGTCACCCTCATCGGCCAGGCACGGGCCGCGGAGGCCAACCACGACCTGATCACCGCGGACCGCTGCTACCGCGAGGCCCTGGACACCCAGCGGATGATCGGGGCTGCGGCCGAGGAGGCGCGCTGCCTGGCCGGGATCGGGCGGGTGGCGCACGCGCAGGGCTCCACGGGCCAGGCCTACGACTACCTGAGCGAGGGGCTGCTGCTGAGCCACTCGACGGGGCAGCGGGCCGAGGCCGCGCGGGCGCTGGTCGCCATCGCCCGCGTGGTGTTCGGCGCCGGGCTGCGCGAACCCGCCTGCAGGCTGGCGGGCGCCGCGGTGGGCGTGCGCGAACAACTGGGCCTGTCCGTCCACGGAGCGCCATGGCCCTTCGCCGACGTGGAGCGGGCCCGTCGGCAGCGCCGGCACATGGTGACGTGGTGGGAGCAGGGCCGCGGACTGGAACTGTCGGAGGTGGTCCGCGAGGCCGAGCGCCTGGCGGAGGAGGGGCGGCGTCCCCCGACGCGGCGGAGCGCGCCGCCGGCGCAGGCCGCCACCCGCAAGCCCGCGGCGGCGCGCGGGCGAAGGCGTCGGCCCGTGGACGGCCCCGTACCGGCACCCGGGTCGGTCACCCCCCAGCAGCGGTTGACCAAACGGGAGCTGGAGATCGCGAGGCTGGTGAGTTCGGGACGGAGCAACCCGGAGATCGCGCGGACCCTGTTCATCACGCCGTCGACGGCCGCCAGGCACGTCGCGAACATCAACCGCAAGATGGGCTTCCACTCGCGGACGCAGATCACGGCGTGGATGGAGCAGCACAGAGCCGCGGACTGATCGCCCGGTCTGCCCGTTTACGCCCCTCTCGCACGGGCGTTCCTTCCCCGTCGGCCAGAATCTACATATGCATCTGCATAGCAATATGCATGTGCATCTGACTGTGAACGCGCTAGGCTTCAAGCCATGGGACACCACGTTCGTGGCACCGCGGTGACACGGTTCCGTGGGTCCTCGAAGCGGCCGCCGGAGCCCGATCCGAACACGGGATTCCGACGGACCGTCAGCCCCGGGAAGCTTCCCGGGGCCGGTGGAGAACCGCACCGGAGCGGGGTGCGTCCTGGGGAGGGACACCGCACCGACCGCCCGGCGCGGCGCTGGCCGGGCTCGCCACGTGGAGGGGGCGCGACGAGCCCGGTCAACGAAACCACCGCCGGATGGGCCGACTGGGGGTACGTATGGGGGTAGGGCTGTCTTCAGGAACCGGACGACCGGGGCGACACCTGCCGCGGCGGGACGACCCGATCGGATCACTGACCGGCGGCCTCTGCGAGCGGCTGCGGTTGCGCTCCACGCGGCCGGGAACGCTGCGGGCCGTCGGACACCGCGTGGACGCGCTGACGTTCGCCGCTACCGTCGAGCAGGCCGCCGCGGGGCTCAGCCGTCGGGGCATGTGCTTCGGTGACGTCGTGGGGGTCCTCGCGCCCGTCTCGCCCGACCGGTTCCTGGCCACCTACACGGTGATGGCAGTGGGCGGCCGGGCACTGCCCCTCTCGACCTCGTCGGACCTGGACACCCAGTGCGCGGTCCTGGCCGAGACCGACGCGCGGCTTCTCCTGGTCAGCCCCGAGCTGGCGCAGACCGCCCTCGAACTGGCGGAGCGCTCGCGGGTGCGGCAGATCATCTCGTTCGGACCGGCGCTGGGGACGACACCCTTCGACGACCTCTTGCAGCCCAGCCCCGACGGCAACGGGTACAGCCCGGCGCGGGGCCTGTTCGACAACGGCATCCTGGGCTACGAGAGGACCAGCGGCGGGCTGCTGACCACCCTCTACCCGCACAACGACCTGATGGTCCGCTTCTCCGAGCTGCGGAACCTGCTGGATCTGACCGCGGACGACGTCGTGGCGGTGGACGAGCGGGGCGACGAGGCGACGCGGGTGGCGCTGGTGGCACTGGCACTGTGGACGGGGGCCTGCGTGGTCACCGGAGCGGACTGCCCCCCGCCCGAGGGGCGGCAGGTGACCGTGCTCTGCGCGCCCGAACCGACGCGGGTCGCCTTCCCGCACCACGACAGCGTGCTCTGACGCACCGAACGGGGTACCGGGGCCGGAAAAGCGGCTCCGGGTCCTCGCCGTGCGCGGACCCGGAGGAGGGGTGCGGGTCCGTCCGGGGGTCAGTCCCCGGGCTCGGCGAACTCCGTGGACGCGGGCTCCCCGTCGAACGCGGAGACCGGTACGTGGCCCTCCTCGATCTCGAACCAGGCCACGTGGGTGGCCTCGCTCCAGTACTCGCCGCTGCGGGTGGCGCAGCTGTCGACGATGAGCTTGCCCCGGCCGAAGTCGTCGCCGTCCTCGCGCGTGTGCACGCCCTCGCCGTCACGCTCTCCCTGGTCGGCCACGGCGACGCGGAGCCGGCCGGCGTCGGAGCGGATGAACAGCGTCATGACGCCTCCGCTCTGCCCGGAGCGGGAGTGCAGCAGCGCGTTGGTCGCCAGCTCGCTGACGGACAGCTCGGCGTCGTCCAGGGTGCCCTCGGCGTGCCCCATGCGGGTGAGGAACTCCCGCACGCGCGCACGGATCGACCGTACTGCCGTGAGGTTCCCGGCACAGCTCCAGACCGTGTGGTCCGTGGACCCTCCTGTGAGGTCGCCCGCCTCGAACCCCGGTGTCGTGGGAACCGTGCTCTCCGGTACCTCCGCGGGCACGTATTCCCGGAGTTGCCTCGCCTCAGCCATCCGGTCACTCCAATCACCCGCGACGGGCGCGCGGGTTGCGCCGCCTGCACTCACCTTAGACAAGGGTGTGCTGGGTCCAGAACAGCACACCTGCGTTGCCCCCGCCTTGTATTGGCCACAAAACCCCGTCACGTGTCATCCCCGATGAGGACAAAGGAAACAGTCCGGACCCCAGAGTCCTCCATGTGAGGTGTAACACGTTGGCAATGCACGCCCCGGGCGGGCGGATTTCCCGACGGCGGCAGGGGCGGAACCGGCCCCCGTTCCCGAGCACCCCACCTGGCCGCCCGCCCTGGGTCGCTTGCGCCGACTCGGACCGCACCCGGCCCGGCCCGCACCCATCTAAAAAGACATATAGCTCACTACGACCACAAAACGGATATTTCTCGCATTAAACGCCACGGTTTCGCTTCCCCCCGACATCGATTGGGGCACAACCCGGGCGACCCCCGGAGCGTCGTTCGCCGCGAACGGGCGGTGGGCGCCACGCGCACACGGCCGCGTGGGGAAGCCGCCGAACAGCGCGCAAAACCGCAGGCCAGAGCGGGTTCGGGCGGACCTCCCGCTCCTTTCCCCGTTACCGTGCCGCAACACCGTGTTCACGATCCACACCCCTTCCGACCTCGTTTGACGCTCCGTGAAGGGCGAACAAGTATCGATCAGGTCCGATGCCGGGCCGCGCCCGTACCCCGAGCGCCGCCCCTTCCCGGCCTCGGACGCCCCGCGGTTCCCGTCCCACACGAGGTGTCCCTTGTCGTCCCTGTCCGAAGGCCCCCGCTTCTCCGCTCCCAGCCGCCGATCCCTCCTCAAGGTCTCCGCCGCCGGTGCCGTGGTCGCCCCGGTCCTGGCCGCCTGCGGGTCGGAGTCCGACTCCGGGGGTTCGGGCGGGGGTGAACCCCAGCAGGGCGGGCGTCTGCGCGTCGGCGTCGCGGGCGGCGGTGTCAACGACACACTCGACGCACACGACCCCACCGACAACGTGGACATCGCCCGTAACTACGCGCTCTACGCCGGGCTGCTGCGCTACGCCAACGACGGCACCATCGAGAACAACCTGGCCGACTCCGTCGAGCCCAACGAGGACGCCACCGAGTGGACCGTGGTGCTCAAGGAGGGCCTCACCTTCCACGACGGCTCCCCCGTCACCGCGGACTCCGTCATCTACTCCCTCCAGCGCATCCTGGACCCGGACAACCCGCTGCGCGGCGCCGGCGACATGGCGGGCGTCGACGTGGACGGGCTGGAGGCGGTGGACGAGCGCACGGTGGTCATCCGGTGCGACGATCCCACGGTCACCCTCCCCGAGGCCCTCGCCGAGTACTACAACTGCGTCGTCCCCGAGGGGTACGACCCCGCGGACCCGATCGGTTGCGGCCCTTTCCGCAGCGTCGAGTTCGTGGCGGGCGAGTACAGCCTCTTCGAGCGGCACGAGGGCTACCACGAGGAGGGCCTGCCCTACGCGGACGAGCTGGAGATCGTCGACTTCCCCGAGGACGACGCGCGCGTCAACGCCCTCAACAGCGGCAGCGTGGACCTCATCACCCAGGTCCCGCACGCACAGGTGGCGGTGATCGAGGGCAACCCCGACCTGGCGATCATGGAGTCCGAGACCGGCATGTGGCTGCCGTTCACCATGCGGGTGGACCAGGCGCCCTTCGACGACGTCCGCGTCCGTCAGGCGTTCCGGCTCATCGTGGACCGCCAGGAGATGATCGACCAGGCCCTCTCCGGGTACGGCCAGGTCGGCAACGACATGTACGCGCGGATGGACCCGTCCTACCCGGACGACTTCGAGCAGCGCGAGCAGGACATCGACGAGGCCAGGCGCCTGCTGGCCGAGGCCGGGCACGAGGACGGCCTGGAGGTGGAGCTGGTCACCTCCGACATCAGCGCGGGCGTGGTCGCCGCCGCCGAGGTCTTCCAGGAGCAGGCCCGCGAGGCCGGGGTCACCGTCGAGCTCCGCCGCGTGAACCCCAGTGACTACTGGAACGAGGAGGAGGGCTTCCCCTACGCCTTCGGCCAGGACTTCTGGAGCGCGCGCAACTACATCACCCAGGCCGCGCAGGGCTCGGTGGTGGGCGCTCCCTACAACGAGACCATGTGGGGCGAGAACGAGGAGTGGCTCGGCCACCTGGAAGAGGCCCGCCGCACCGCGGACGAGGACGAGCGCAACGAGCTGATCCGTCAGGCCCAACAGGTCGAGTACGACGAGGGCGGCTACATCGTGTGGGGCTTCGTGAACCTCCTCGACGGCCACAGCACCGCGGTGCACGGCCTGGAACCCGCCGTGTCGGGCCACCCGCTGGGCTCCTACGCGTTCCACCGGGCCTGGCTGGAGCAGTAGCGGTTCCCCCAGGACCCGACCGACCGCTACCGAAAGCGCACCATGTTCCGACTCATCGTCGTCCGCCTCCTCTTCGGCGCGCTGACGCTCTGGGCGGTGTCCCTCGTGGTCTTCGCGGCCACGCAGGCACTGCCCGGTGACGCCGCCCAGATGATCCTGGGCCGCGACGCCACGCCCGAGCGCGTGGAGGTCCTGCGCGACCAGCTCAACCTGCACGAGCCGGTGGCCGTGCAGTACCTCCACTGGCTGCAGGGCCTGCTCCAGGGCGACCTGGGCACCTCCTACTCCAACCGGTTGGAGGTCACCGAGGTCCTCGCCAAGCCGGTCCTGAGCTCGCTGACCCTGATGGGGCTGGCGGCCCTGGCCGCCACCCCCCTCGCCCTGCTCGTGGGCGCGGTCAGCGCGCTGCGGCGGGACCGCGCCTTCGACCACACCTCGTCCATGGGGACCCTGGTCGTGGCGTCCATCCCCGAGTTCGTGGTCGGCATCCTGCTGATCCTGCTCCTGGGACCCGGCGGACTCGGGTGGTTCCCGTCGGTGTACTCCCGCGTGGGCGGACCCGACCAGTGGGTGCTGCCCGTGCTGACGCTGGCTCTCGCGGTGGCGCCGCCGATCATCCGGATGATGCGGGCCACGATGATCGAGGTCCTGGAGAGCGAGTACGTCCAGCAGGCCCGGCTCAAGGGCGTGGACGAGCGCGCGGTCCTGTGGCGGCACGCCGCCCCCAACGCCATCGGGCCGGTGGCCCAGGTGGTCGCCCTCCAGCTCGCGTGGCTGGCGGGTGGCGTGGTGGCCATCGAGTTCCTGTTCAACTTCCCCGGTGTCGGCAAGGTCCTGATGGACGCGATCGAGAACCGCGACGTGCCCCTGATCCAGGCCGTGGTCCTTCTCATCGCCGGCATCTACATCCTCGTCAACCTGCTCGCGGACGTGATCGGGCTGGCGGCCAACCCGAAGGTGAGGGTGGCGAACCGATGAGCGCTCCCGTGAACGCGGGCGTGGAGCCCGTGACCGTCGTACCCCGGAGCCGCGGAGCCGGACTGTTCCGGACCGCCTGGGGCTTCGGCCGGACCAGGGTGGGCGTCGCCCTGACGGGCCTGGTCGTCCTGGTCGCGGTGGCGGGCCCCTTCGTGGCCCCGTACACACCCACCGAGTTCGTGGCCAAACCGTACGAGACCGGCGTGGACGGCACGCTGTTCGGCGGCGACAACCGGGGCCGCGACGTCCTGACCCGCTTCCTGTGGGGCGGGTGGACGCTGCTGCTGCTCGCGGGCGCCTCCGCGGGGATCGGTGTGGCGGCGGGGACCGTCGTCGGCATCATCGCCGGGTACCGGCGCGGCTGGCTGGACGACGTCCTCATGCGCGTCAGCGACGTTCTGCTGGCCTTCCCGCAGCTGATCGCCGCCCTGCTGGTGATGTCGATCATCGGCCCGAAGGTGTGGCTGATCGTGGCCGTCATCGCGGTGTCGCACATGCCCCGTGTGGCGCGGGTGATCCGCGAGGCGACCCGCAAGGTCATCGAGCAGGACTACGTGAAGGCGGCGGAGGCCATCGGCCTCCCGCGCTGGCGGATCATGGCGGTGGAGATCCTGCCGAACGTGACGAGCCCGCTGCTGGTGGAGCTCGGCCTGCGCCTGACCTACTCCATCGGGGTGGTCGCGGTACTGGGCTTCCTCGGCATGGGGCTCCAGCCGCCGACGGCGGACTGGGGGCTGATGATCAACGAGAACCGGCAGGGCATGGCCGTGCAGCCGTGGGCGGTGGCACTGCCGGTGACGGCGATCGCCGTCCTGACCATCGGCGCCAACCTGATCACCGACGGGCTGTCCCGGGCGGCGATCGGCATCGACCGGGGGGTGGAGAAGTGACGCGGGACGTGACACCGGACGCGGGCTCCGGAGACGACCGGGACACCGGGGCCACCGTGCTCTCGGTGGAGGGCCTGACCGTGATCGGCCGCCCCTCGGACGTGGAGATCATCAGCGGGGTCTCGATCACGGTGGGGCGGGGGGAGATCCTCGGCCTGGTCGGCGAGTCCGGTTCCGGGAAGACCACCCTGGGGCTGTCGCTGCTGGCGCACTGCAAGCGGGCCACGGAGATCTCCGCCGGACACGTGGAGGTGTCCGGGAAGGATCTGGCCTCGCTGACCGAACAGGGCGTGCGCGAGCTGCGCGGGCGGGCGGTGGCCTACATCCCCCAGTCGCCCGCCTCGGCTCTGAACCCGGCCCTGCGCCTGCGCACCCAGCTGCGCGAGGCCCTGCACGACACCTCCGTGTCGGCCGCCGGGGCCGACGCCCGGGTCCGGGAGGTCCTGGGCGAGGTCGCGCTCCCCGACGACGACGCGTTCCTGGCCCGCTACCCCCACCAGCTCTCCGGCGGACAGCAGCAGCGGGTGGCGATCGCGATGGCGTTCGTCGGCCGCCCCGACGTGATCGTCCTGGACGAGCCGACCACCGGCCTGGACGTGACGACGCAGGCGCACGTCCTGGAGACCATCCGCCGGATGACCCGCGACTACGGGACCGCGGGGGTGTACATCAGCCATGACATGGCGGTGGTCGCCGACCTGGCCGACGAGATCGCGGTGATGTACCGGGGCGAGGTCGTCGAGCGGGGACGCACGGACCGGGTCCTGTCCGACCCCCGCCACGCCTACACCAGACGGCTGTTGATGGCGGTGCCGCTGCTGCGGACCTCCGGACACGAGGAGGTCGGCGAGCCGGAGGGCGAGCCGCTGCTGCGGGTCGCGGGACTGAACGCGGGGTACGGGCGCACCACAGTCCTGGAGGGGATCGACGTGTCGGTCCACCGGGGCGAGTGCGTGGCCCTGCTGGGCGAGTCGGGTTCGGGCAAGACGACCCTGTCGCGCTCGGTCGCGGGGCTGCACCAGCAGTACACCGGCGAGGTGGTGTTCGACGGGAGCAGGCTGGCCGCCGGCAGCTACCGGCGCACGGCCGAGCAGAGGCGCCGGGTGCAGTACGTCTTCCAGAACCCGTACGAGGCGCTGAACCCGCGCAGGCGGGTGCGCGACCAGATCCTGGGCCCCTACCGGCACCTGGTCGGCCGGCCGAAGGACCCCGACGCGGTGGTGTCCGAGGCGCTGGAGCGCGCGGCCCTGTCCTCCTCCTACGCCGACCGCTACCCGGAGCAGTTGAGCGGCGGTGAGCGGCAGCGGGTGTGCATCGCCCGTGCCGTGGCCACCCGCCCCGACCTCCTGGTGTGCGACGAGATCACGTCGGCGCTCGACGTGTCGGTACAGGCGGAGATCGTCAAGCTGCTGCGCGGGCTCCAGGACGAGGGGATGGCGCTCCTGTTCGTCACCCACAACATCGCCCTGGTGTCCAACATCGCGCAGAGGGTGGCCGTGCTCCACCAGGGCGCGATCGTGGAGCAGGGGCCGGTCGGACGGGTGATGTCGGCGCCGGAGCACGAGTACACACGGGCGCTGATCGCGGACACCCCGGACTTCGAGCTCTCCTTCGCGGGGACCCCCGAGCGCCTGGGCATGGCTGTGGAGGACCGGCCCGTCACGGACGCGTAGGCCCGTGCCCGCGGCAGGGTGGTGGCGCGCCGCCCCCTTCCGCGGGCGGGGTGGTCCGGGCGGGCGGACCCGTCCTCACCGGCCGGGTTCGGCCGCCGGTTGGCGCCTGTGTTCGGAGGTCATGCCCACCAGCACGACCAGGCCCAGCGCCGCGGTGGCGAACAGGACCGCACCCATCGGCACCGCGGTGCCCTCGTCCAGTCCGACGAGGGGCGCCGCCCCGGCACCGATCAGCATCGGCAGCGCGCCGAGCAGGGAGCCCGCGCTCCCCGCCCGCCCTTCCTGCCCCTCCATCGCCAGGGCGAAGGAGCTGGTCAGGATCATCCCCATGCATGTCATGTAGACGAAGAGCGGGACCACCAGGGCGGGCAGCGGACCGTCGACCAGGGTCACGGCCAGCAGTACCCCGGTGGCCAGGACCGCGGTGACCACGGCGATCCTCAGCAGCGCTCGCTCGGTCACCCGTTCGCTGAGGCGCCCCACAGCGGCGCTGCCCAGGATGATGGCGATCCCGTTGACGCCGAACAGCACGCCGAACACCTGGGGGGACACTCCGTGGAGGTCCTGGTAGACGAACGGCGTCCCGGCGACGTAGGCGAAGCTGCCGCCGTGGAGCAGGCCCACGATCAGTGCGTACCCCATGAAGGAGCGGTCGCGCAGGAGCACGGCCATGGTGCGCAGGGAACCGCCGAGCGAACTGGGGATGCGCCGTTCGACGGGCAGGGTCTCGGGGAGCCTGAGCATGACGACCAGGACGATCACGGCGCCGAGCAGGGCGAGGAACAGGAAGATCGTCTCCCAGGTTGCGAAGGGCAGCGCCAGGACGGCGCCCCCGGCGACCGGCGCGGCCATGGGGGCGACGGCGGTGATGACCATCAGCAGTGCGAAGAAGCGCGTCAGCGCGGGTCCTTCGAACACGTCGCGCACGACGGCCCGGGAGAGGACGATTCCGGCCGAGGCCGTCAACCCCTGGAGGAAGCGGCCCACCACCAGCGTCGCGATGTCCGGCGACACGGCGCACAGCAGCGAGGACAGGACGAAGAGCAGGAGCGATACGGCGAGGGGACCGCGGCGCCCGCGTGCGTCGCTGACGGGGCCGACGACCACCTGGCCGACCGCGAGCCCGATCAGGCAGGCGGTGAGGCTCAGTTGGACCTGTGAGGCCCCGGCGTCGAGGTCGGCGGCGATCTCCGGGAACCCCGGCAGGTACATGTCGATGTTGAGGGGGCCGAGAACGGCCAGGAGGCCGAGGAGGAGGGCCAGGCCCAGGCGTGCGCGTCCGGTCGGGTTGTGCCGCATGTGGCTCTCTCGTGGGTGGTGGGGGCGCGCGACACGGCGCGCGAGCCCGCCCACGCTACCGGTGCCGGGGCACCGGGACAGGGCCATGGGGGGCGATGTGACGGAAGTCCACCGGAAACGGGAGGTAACGGCCGCAGGGCCTGCCCCGAGGGGGTTCAGAAGAGGACCGACATGACCTCGCCCACCTGGCGGAAGCCGACCCTCTGGTAGGCGGCTCGGGCCGGGGCGTTGAAGTCGTTGACGTAGAGGGTGACGCGGGGGGCGATCTCGGCGAGCGCGTACTCGACCACCGCCGCCATCCCGGCGGCGGAGTGGCCGCGGCCCCGCAGGTCCGGGTGCACCCACACGCCCTGCACCTGGCACGCGTGGCGGGTGACCGCGCCGATCTCGGCCTTGAACACGACCCGGCCGTCCTCGATCCGCGCGAACGCCCGGCCCGTGCGCACCAGTTCCTCCACCCGGGCCCGGTAGAGGGCGCCGCCGTCACCGGAGTCCGGTGGAACGCCGACCTCCTCGGTGAACATGGCCACGCAGGCCGGCACCAGGGTGTTGAGCTCGGAGAGCCGGACCCGGCGCACGAGCGGGTCGGCGGCCACGGCGGGCGGCCCGACGATCTCCAGGACGGGCTGGCTGCCGCGGATGGCGCGAGCGGGTCCCCACACGGGGGTGACCTGCTCCCAGAAGTCGCTGACCGCCTCGACCGGACCGACGATGGACGAGCACCGGCGGCCCCGCCAGCGCGCGTGGTCGGCGAAACTGCGGATCGCGGCCGGTCCGGCGTTGACCGGGACCAGGTTGGCCCCGGAGTAGCACATCGCGGTGAGGCGGCCCCTCTCGACGTGCCCCCACACCTCGGGGCCGTGGGCGCCGGCGGTGAGGCCGCCGGCCATCAGCCGCGAGGCGACGAAGACGTTGCCGACGGGGTCGGCGTCCAGGAGCGCGCGAACGGCGTCCCGGTCCCGCTCTCCGAGTATCCGTAACGGCGAGGTCCGCAGCATCGCATCTCCTCCCTCTGCCCGGAGCCCGTAAGAGCCCTGGGACGACTGGCCGAGCCTGTTCGCACCGATTCCAGCCTATGGGACCGGTTACTCGGATGACCCGGGCTTTTCGGGGCTTTCCAGACCGACCGGACCGAGGCGCTCGACCATCGTCTCAGGTGCGGTCCGGGACGTACTCGGCCGGGGCTCGGGACGTCCCTCGCAGGTGAGGTCGGCCTTCCCGCCCTCCTCGCGTGCGGGTAGGACCCCGTCGCGCAGGTAGGCGGTGACGACCTCGTCCACGCACGTGTTCCCGGTGAGGGAGACCCCGTGGGTCAGTCCGCCCTCCTCGATCACCAGGGCCGCGCCGGGAAGCCGGTCGCGCAGGGAGTAGGCGCCCTCGACGGGGGTCGCACCGTCCTCGGTAGCGTGCACGACGAGCGCGCCCCCGTCGTAGGCGGGGTGCTCGCCGTAGCCGTCGCCGACCTGGAACCAGTCGCCGGAGTCGGCGTCCCAGGTCGCGCACGGGGCGTTGTACCACATGTTGTGCCACCCCATGAAGGGCGCGTCCGCGTGGAGCTCCACGGCGTCGTCGTGCCAGGTGGACCAGTCCTTGGGCCACCGGGCGTCGGTGCACTGGACGGCGAGGTAGCCCCCGTAGCCGCGGTCGGAGTCCGCGTCGTCTCCGTAGTCCTCGTGCAGGGAGACCAGCGGGGCGTCGTCGCCGTCGTTGATCCGGGCGGAGAGCGCCTGCGCGACCCTCGGCCAGCTGCCGCCGCTGTAGGAGACGACGATGACGGCGCCCTCCAGCTCGGTGGGGCCGACCGTGCCTGCCGCGGGTGCCGCCGCCAGGTCCGAGCGCAGTGAGTAGTAGGCGTCGGCCACCTGGCCGGGGTCCGCGCCGAGCCCGTAGGCGCCGTCATGGCGGGAGACCCAGTCGAAGAAGCCGTCCGCGGCCCTCTCCAGGGCGCGGCTCTGCGTGAGGTTGCTCTCGTACCAGGGGCTGTCGGGGTCGACGACGCTGTCGAGGACCAGTGCGCGGACCCGGTCCGGGTAGAGCGCGGAGTAGACGGTGCCCAGGTAGCTGCCGTAGGAGTAACCGAGGTAGTCGACGGTCTCCTCGCCGAGGGCGGCGCGGATGGCGTCCATGTCGTGGGCGGTGTCCTCGGTACGGACGTGGTCGAGGAGGGGACCGGTGTTGTCCGCGCACGCCCGGGCGTGGTCCTCGGCTCCGGCGCGCAGGGCGGCCTCCGCGTCGGCGTCCGCCGGGACGGTGTCGCGGCGGACGGGTGCGAAGAAGCCGGGGTCGCACGTGATGGAGGGGGTGGACGCTCCGACTCCGCGCGGGTCGAACGAGACGACGTCGTAGATCTCGCGGAGTTCCGGGGGCATGCGGCGGTGGGTGTGCGCGGCCCACGTGCGTCCCGCGCTTCCGGGACCGCCGGGGTTGACCAGCATGGTGTGCTCGGCCCTGCCGGTGGCGGGGACCCGCGACAGAGCGAGCTCGACGGTGCCCTGGAGGCCGTTGGCCCTGGTGCCGTCGGCGCTGCGGGCGAGGGGGACGGTGAGGGTCGCGCACTCCAGGTCCTCTTCGCCGACGGGGGCGATGTCCTCGCAGGGGCCCCACGCCAGGCCCCCCGGGTCGGCGCGGGTGGTCTGCGACTCCCCGGTCCGCTCCGCCAGGGCGGGGGCCCCCGAGACCAGGGAGACCAGGACCGCTCCCGCCGAGAACGCGGCCAGGGTTCGTGCTCGCACTCGTCCACTCCCTCACGCTGCCTGGATGACCCCCTGCATTGTCACCGCTGTGCAACGTGACAGTGGGAAGCGACACGGACCCCACGCGGGCACGCCCCGGTAACATGTGCCCTGCCTGGATCAGACGTGGACAAAGGGGCACAATGCGGCTGGATCGTGTCGATGAGCGGATCATCGCGATTCTCGGCGCGGACGCGCGGATGAGCTTCGCCGAGATCGGCGGCCACGTCGGGCTGAGCCCCTCCGCGGTGAAGCGTCGCGTGGACCGCCTGGTGGACTCCGGTGCCGTGCGCGGGTTCACCGTCGTCGTCGAACCGCAGGCCGTCGGGTGGACCACCGAGGCCTTCATCGAGCTGTACTGCCGCGCCCGGACCTCCCCCGGAGAGATCCGGTCCGGGCTCGCGGCCTACGCCGAGATCACGTCCGCGTGCACGGTCACCGGCGAGGCCGACGCCATCGTGCAGGTGCGCGCCCGCGACACGCACCATCTGGAGGAGGTCATCGAGCGCCTGGGCGCCGAGCCCTTCGTGGTGCGGACCAAGAGCACCCTGGTCCTGTCCCGGCTCGTGGACCAGCCGATCCTCGCCGGGACCGCCGACCTGCCCTGAGGCGCCGGGCCCCGGGTGCGGGCCGGGCGGACCGGGGCGGCGCGGCGTGTCACCCCGCGCCGCGGAAACACTCAGCCCCCTCCGTTTGTTGCAGGGGGTGGTACCCCCTGCCCCCGGGTACCGACGGGGCCGTTCGCCGAGAGGCGGGCGGCCCCTCCCCCGTCCGGGCCGGAAGCGCGGGCCCCGGAAGGAACGGGCCGGGTCAGGACACCTGGGTCAGGGCCTGTGCAAAGAGCCGGAGGGACCGGCCGGGAACATCCGCCGGCGGAGCTCAGTCCTCGGGGAGCTCCACGGGGGCGAGGTCGTCGAACAGGTCGCCCGGCCCGGGGTTGGAGGCGTCGGTACCGCCCCCGAAGTGGTGGGCCACGCCCCACACCGCGTTGAGAGCGGTCTGTACCGCCCCCTCCGCCCAGCCCGCCGTCCAGGAGACGTCGTCCCCGGCCAGGAACAGCCCGCGGTGGCGCTCGGCCAGGCCCTCCTGGTGGAAGTGGGTGAACAGGCGGCGCTGGTAGCGGTAGTGGCCCGGCAGGTTCGCCTTGAACGCGCCCATGAAGTAGGGCTCGTCCTCCCACGACACGGTGACCGGGTCACCGGTGATGTGCGAGCGGATGTCCACCCCCGGGTAGATCTTGGACAGCGACGACAGCATGACCTCCAGGCGCTCGTTGGCGGACAGCGGCAGCCACTTGAGCGAGTCGTCGCACCAGGTGTACGACATGCAGATCGCCGCGGGGCCGTCCGGGTCGGAGCCCTCCAGGAGGTAGGTCCCCCGGGTCATGCGGTCGGTGAGCGTCATGCTCATGACGTCCCGGCCCGTCCGGGGGTCCTCGTCGCGCCAGAAGGCGCGGTCCACCGGTACGAACAGCTTCGAGGACTCCATGTAGTGGGTCCGCTCGATCGCCGTCCAGTGGTCGATCGGCAGCAGGTCCTCGTCGCAGTCGATCTTGGACAGCAGCATCCAGCTCTGCGCGGTGAACACGGCCGCCGCGTAGGTGCGGGTGGAACCCGAGGCGTCGGTGACCGTGATGTTCCCCGAGGGGGAGCCCTTCGCCGCGGTGCGGCGCAGGGCGGTGACGGCCGGGCGCGGTCCGCCTCCGTGCAGCGTCCCCAGCGTGGTGCCCTGCGCCCAGTGGACGAGCTTGTCCGGGGTGTCCTCCCAGAGCCGCCGGGGAAGCTGCTGGGCACCGCCGAGAATGCCCATGTGGTCGTCGTCCGCACCCGTGTAGGTGACCCGGAGGATCTCCAGGATGGAGTTCGGGAAGTCGGTGTCCCAGCCTCCCGTGCCGAACCCGACCTGCCCGAAGATCTCACGGTGGCGGAAGGACGCGAACGCCGGCGACTCGCACAGGAACCCGTAGAAGGTCTGGTTGTCCAGTCCCGCGACGAGATCGTTCCAGATCTCCTTCTGCGTCGCGACGTCGCGTTCGCGGATCGCCTGCTGCATGCGGCTGTGCTGGGCGCCGTCCTCCAGGGTGCGCTCCCAGGCACGGGCCACCTCGCGGTAGACCTCGGGCAGGTCGGCGAGGGTCGTGGCGTAGTGGGACTCGCCCTTGAGGTCGACCACGGTGCTCGGGGTCACCGGGGAGAGCGGGTTGGGGAACGGCGCCGTCTCCAGACCGACCCGGTCCACGTAGTGGAGGAACGCGGTGGAGGAGGGCGGGAAGCGCATCGCGCCCATCTCGGCGACCACGTCGTCGGGGCAGCCGGGGAGCTTCTCGGTGCGCAGGCGCCCGCCGATCCGGTCGGCCTCGTACACGACCGGGCGCAGCCCCATCCTCATCAGCTCGTAGGCGGTCACGACCCCGGAGAGCCCGCCGCCGATGACCGCGACCTCTGTGCCGTGGCGCTCAGGCGGGACCTGGCCGAGCCCGGCGGGGTGCTCCAGGTAGGAGTCGTAGGCGAACGGGAAGTCCGGCCCGCACATGGTCAGCGGCGGTGTGCCGGGGGCGGGCGCGGTACCGGCGGCTGTGGGCACGGCAGACGTCATGGAGCCACTCCTTCGGGTGGTCGGTGGTCGGACGGAAGGGGCGGCGGTGCCGGTGGCGGCCGTGCGGCCGGACGTCCCGGCGGGCGTGCCGGACCGGGGAGGCCGTTCGGGGCCGGTCAGCCGGTGAGCGCGCGGTACAGGTCGGGTCGGCGGTCCTCCAGGTAGGACTGGTCCCGGCGGGCGCCGGCGATCGCGTCCGGGGCGATGTCGCCGACCAGGAACTCCTCTCCCGGCCCGGCGCGCAGCGTCTCCGACCCGTCGGGCGCGACGAGAACGCTCATGCCCGCGTAGACGAGGTCTCCCTCGGTGTCGCACCGGTTCACGTAGGCCAGGTGGAGCTGGTTCTCCAGTGCGCGCACGGGCACCACCCTGGTGGGGACCCCGGTGAAGGGCAGCATCAGCGCGGTCGGGACGACGAGGAGTTCGGTACCGGCCAGGGCGTGCGCGCGCACGGCTTCCGGGAACTCCACGTCGTAGCAGATCAGGAGGCCGAGGCGGAACCCGTCGAGGTCGGCCTGGACGACCGGTTCGGTTCCCGCGGCGAACGCCTTCCGGTCCGGGTCGCCGAACAGGTGTGTCTTGCGGTAGGAGGCCAGGCGCGAGCCGGTGCCGTCCACGAGCTGGACGGTGTTGTACACGGCGCCGTCGGCGCGCTCCGGGAACCCGTAGACGAGGGCGACGCCCGTGGCGGCGGCGATCCCCGCGACGGCGTCCGCGAGGGGGCCGTCCGCCGGTTCGGCGATCCTGGCCACGGTGTCGGCTCCGAGGGCGTAACCGGTGAGTGACATCTCGGGGCCGACGAGCAGGCGCGCCCCGGCGTCGGCGGCCCGTGCGGCGCGGTCGGCGAGGCGGCCGAGCGCGTCGGCGACGTCACCGCTGCGTCCGGTGCCCTGGTCCAAGGCCACGCGCAGTGGTTCGCGCGTCATGGGCCGCCCCCTCCTCGGTCGTTGTCGGGCCGCGTCCACTCTAGGTGGGCGATCGTGCCGAAACAGTGCGCCGGATCGGTGGAAACACGCGTCTTTCGTCTATCCCGACGTGGTTCTTTGCGTGTCCCGGTGTTTTCGTGCGCGTATACGCGCACGACCCCCGTGCCGTGCCCTCTAGGGCGTGTTCCGTGGATGCTTTCGGTTGATTCGGCGCTTGCGCCGATCGCCGCGAGCGGCCTCCAGGCAATCTCTCGCAAGACGAGTAGCGCAGGTCAGCCCGGGTCTGGCTGTCCAAGCGTGGTCGGCGCAGCGAGAGGCAGCCTGGCGGTTGCGAGCCCGGAATGATCCGCGGAACACGCCCTAGTGTCCTGAGTCGTTAATTCGTCGGCAGTACGCTGCGAGGGATTCGAGGATCTCCTCGGCCGTCTTGTGCCATACGAACGGCCGGGGATCCTCGTTCCACCCCCTGACCCAGGAACGAATGTCCTTTTCCAGGGCCTGGACCGACTTGTGCACCCCACGGCGCAACCGCTTCGCTGTGAGCTCGGCGAACCAGCGCTCGACCAGGTTCAGCCAGGAAGCACTGGTCGGGGTGAAGTGCATGTGGAACCGGGGGTGGGCCAGCAACCACCGCTTGATCGCGGGCGTCTTGTGCGTGGCGTAGTTGTCGCAGATCAGGTGGACCTCAAGATCCGAGGGCACCTGTAGGTCGATCTTGTTGAGGAACTTCCTGAATTCCTCGGCCCGGTGGCGGCGGTGCAGCGAGCCGATCACCCGGCCGCTGGCGGTGTCCAGCGCCGCGAACAGGGTGGTGGTGCCCGCCCGCACGTAGTCGTGGGTGGCCCGCTCGGGCACCCCGGGCATCATCGGCAGCACCGGCTGGGAGCGGTCCAGCGCCTGGATCTGGGACTTTTCGTCCACACACAGCACCAGCGCCCGCTCGGGCGGGTCCAGGTACAACCCGACCACGTCGTGCACCTTGTCGATGAAGAACGGGTCGGTGGAGAGCTTGAACGACTCGGCCCGGTGGGGTTGCAGGCCGAAGGCGCGCCAGATCCGGGAGACCGTGGACTGCGACAGGCCGGTGCGGGTGGCCATGGCCCGACTCGACC